>JBDUAE010000025.1:0-12410 GCA_040004805.1 Chthoniobacterales bacterium
GGATCAATGCCTCGCCATCGGCGGCTACGGTTCTCAGCCGCTATTTGAACGATGGAACGGAACCGCGTGGTCCTACGGAACGACGCCCTACCTTTCGGGCCCGGGCCCGATGGGATTTCAACCTCAGCTCATTGACATCGCGTGCAATTCGGCTTCGGACTGCTGGGCCGTCGGATTGATGTATTCTAATCTGTTCGCCGGGACATTAATCGAACGCTGGAACGGCTCGTCGTGGCAAGTGGTGCCATCACCGAGCCCCGGCACTGCGCAGGGGGAACCGAGCATTTTGCAGGGCGTGACCTGCACGTCGGTGACGGACTGCTGGGCCGTCGGGGGTTATTATTTGAATTCGGTCTCGCAGCCCTTGATCGAGCGTTGGAACGGAATCTCATGGACGATCGTTCCTTTGCCGAATGCGCCCCAAGCGGGTGCCTTCTTTCAGGATATCACATGTCCGTCGGCCTCGGATTGCTGGGCCGTGGGCTATGTCTCCGCCACAGGCATAACGCAAACATTGATTGAACGGTGGGATGGGACAGCGTGGTCGGTTTACCCTTCTCCAAGTCCTGGAACTTATGCGCAAATTAATGACGTGACCTGCACCTCGGCCTATCAATGCTGGGCCGTGGGCTACCAAAATAATGCCAACAATACCCAAACCTTGATCCTCAGATGGGATGGCCACTCTTGGCAGCTCACCCCCTCACCTAATTCTCCGGATGGAGGAGGCATCTTGAATGGGGTGACCTGCGTTTCGCCCACCCAATGTTGGGCCGTCGGGACGAAGGATTTGATCGAGCAATGGGATGGAAGTTCGTGGTCGCTGGCTCCTTTCTTCAACACCCGAAATCTGAACCGCAGCTATGAAAGCGTCGCCTGCGCGTCGGACTCACATTGCTGGGCCATCGGCTCGGGAGTGATCGCCGAATATTCCACAATCAATCCGCCGCTCCGAAGCGTCAGTTCGCGCATGACTCATGGGAGTAGCGGGACCTTCGACGTTGGCCTAATGCCGACAGCGGGCGCTTCGAACGCGGTCGAATGCCGCGCGAGTGCAGAACTAGGCCGTTATCAGATGGTATTCACCTTCCCCACCTTCTCTCCCATCGTCGCGAGCACCAGCGTTACTGGCGGGGGCACGGTCATGAGCAGTGGGCCCGGGCTCAACGCGAACGAATACGTGGTCGATTTGACCGGCGTGCCAGACCGAACTCGCGTCAACGTTTCACTCGACAACGTCGTCGATGCGCAAAACAACACTGGGAGCGTGTCGGCTATGCTGGCCGTGCTCATCGGTGACACTAACGGTGACGGTGTCGTCAACTCGCTCGACCTCGACCAAGCCAAGACCAGCACCGGCGAACGGGCGGGCCCGACAAATTTCCGCACCGATGTGAGCGCCAACGGCGCGATTAACGCCGGCGATATTGCACGCATCAAGGCAAACTCCGGTGCGCAGCTGCCACCTTAGCGATCAGTCGAGATTGAGATACGGCAGCAATCCATGCCGCCCGCCTTCGCGGCCAAAACCGCTTTCCTTGTAGCCGCCGAAAGGGCTGGTGGGATCGAACTTGTTGAACGTGTTTGCCCAAACGACGCCGGCGCGCAGTTTGCTTACGATCTTGAAAATCTTACTCCCTTTATCCGTCCAAACGCCGGCACTTAAACCGTAGGCGGTATTGTTGGCGCGCTCGATCGCTTCGTCCGGCGTGCGGAAGGTCATCACGCTTAAGACCGGACCGAAAATTTCTTCCTGCGCTATGCGATGCGACGCGGTTACACCGGTGAAGAAACTGGGCGGATACCAATAGCCTTTGGCCGGAAGCTTGCAGTTCGATTGCACGAGTTCCGCGCCTTGTTGCAAACCGCTATCGACCAGCTCGTGGATTTTATCGAGCTGCATCCGGGAATTGATCGCGCCGATGTCGGTGTTCTTGTCGAGCGGATTGCCGACGCGCAACGTGGCGATGCGATCGCGCAGTTTGCGAATGACCTGCGGGAAAACGCCCTCTTGCACGAGCAACCGCGAGCCCGCGCAACAAACGTGGCCTTGGTTGAAATAGATTCCAGCGATGATCCCTTCCACCGCCTGATCGAGCGGCGCGTCTTCAAAAATGATGTTGGCCGCCTTGCCGCCTAATTCGAGTGTGAGTCTCTTCTTAGTCCCAGCCACCGCCTGAGTGAGCATTTTGCCGACAGCGGTGGAACCGGTGAACGCGATCTTGTTCACGTCGTCGTGATCAACGAGCGCCTGCCCCGTGGCGCGAGCGCCGGTGACGATGTTGACGACACCGTCCGGCAATCCGGCTTCCTGAAAAATCTCAGCCAAATGCATCGCGGTGATGCTGGTGGTTTCGGCGGGCTTGAGGACGCAGGTATTTCCGCACGCGAGCGCGGGCGCGAGCTTCCACGCCGCCATCAGGAGCGGGAAATTCCATGGAATAATCTGGCCCGCGACGCCAAGCGACCGCGGCGTGCGACCGGGAAAAGCGTATTGCAGCTTATCCGCCCAGCCGGCGTAGTAGAAAAAATGCGCGGCCACCAGCGGCAGATCGACGTCGCGACTTTCCTTGATCGTCTTGCCACCATCCATCGTTTCGAGCACGGCCAGTTCGCGGGATTTTTCCTGAATGAGACGCGCGATCCGGTAGAGATACTTTCCGCGTTCGCGCCCGGGCATTTTGCTCCAGACATTCTTGTAAGCGGCACGCGCGGCTTTCACCGCCGCATCGATATCGTGCGCGTCGCCATCGGCAATCTCGGCCAATTGCTCTTCCGTGGCGGGGTTAATCGAGGGGAAATATTTCCCCGAATGCGGCGCGACGAATTTGCCGCTGATGTAATGCGAGTAGCGCGGCTTGAGCTGGATGTAATTGTGCGCTTCGGGCGCGGGCGCATAGTTCCAGCGCTCGCCAAAGCGGAGCTTGCGCTCGGCCGGCGGCAATGCGGCCTCGCGCCCAATCACTTCCGCGGGCGCCAGGACCACGGCCTTACTCGACGAACGTTTGCGGGGCATCGGGCAGTCCTACCGCATCGCCGCGCCAGTGGCACCAAAAATTGTGCCGCATCGTTCGCGGTCAGTTGGCCGAACGGCCGAAGATGAGAGTTGACTTGGGCGCGCCGACTTGGTCAAAGGTTCGCCAGTTCGCTCTCCCTTATGGAGTCAACCAACACTTCCCCATGAAAATTCCATCCCCCTATTCGTCCTTCGCCGCAGCCTTTCTAGCTGCTCTCACGGTCAGCTCGGTTGCCCGCGCTGATTCGGTTGTCATCAATTGGAACGCCGCCGCCCTCCAAGCGATCCGCGAAACCCATCCCGGACCTCCCATCGTCGCTCGCTCGCTCGCGATTATGAACACCTGCTCATACGACGCCTGGGCTGCATATGACTCCACGGCTGTGGGCACGCGCTTGGGCGGCTCGCTCCGCCGACCGCTCCCCGAGCGGACCGACGCCAATAAGAGCAAAGCGGAAAGCTTCGCGGCGTATCGGGCGCTCGTGGATCTCTTCCCCGCGCCCGCTCAAGTCGCCGAATTCCGAGCGCTCATGACCTCGCTGGGCTATGACCCTAACGACACGTCCACCAATTCCGCGACTCCCAGCGGCATTGGCAATCGCGTCGCCGCTGCGGTCCTGCTCTTCCGGCATACCGACGGCTCTAACCAACTCGGCGATCTTCATCCGGGCGCTTATTCCGACTACACCGGCTACGCTCCCGTGAATGATCCGGACCACATTAACAATCCCGCGCATTGGCAACCGCTCCGCGTCTCTAATGGGCAGGGCGGATTCAATATTCAATCCTTCATTGCCCCGCAGTGGGGTTTGGTGAAACCGTTCGCCCTCACCTCGGGCTCGCAGTTCCGACCGGCCGCGCCGGAGCCAGTCTCGTCGTCCCGCTATCGCGAGCAAGCGGATCAACTCCTCGCCTACAGCGCAGCGCTCACCGATACGCAGAAGGTGATCGCGGAATATTGGGCCGACGGTCCAAACTCCGAGTTGCCCCCAGGGCATTGGAATCTGTTCGCGCTATTCGTCTCGGCCCGTGATCACTACGGCATCGATGACGACACGAAGATGTTCTTCGCCGAAGCGAACGCCATCTTCGACGCCAGTATTAGCTCGTGGGACGCGAAGCGCGCGTACGATTACGTACGGCCAGTCACCTCGATCCACTACCTCTACACCGGCCATCAAGTCCAAGCTTGGGGCGGTCCCTATCAGGGCACGCAGATGATCGACGGTGCTAACTGGCGCCCCTACCAAGCGCCCACCGTCGTCACCCCACCGTTCCCGGAATACATCTCCGGCCACAGCGTCTTCAGCGCCTCCGGTGCAGAAGTTCTGCGCGCCTACACAGGCAGCGACGTCTTCGGATTTGCCGTCACCTTCCCGGCGGGCTCGGGTCGGGTGGAACCGGGAGCCGTCCCGGCCGCCAATCTCACCCTTTCGTGGGCGACCTTCTCCGATGCGGCGGATGAAGCCGGCATTTCCCGTCGCTTCGGCGGGATTCATTTTGTTGAGGGCGATCTCTACTCGCGCGAAATTGGCCGTCTCATCGGTGCGCAGGCTTATGCTAAGGCGCTGGTTTATTTCAACCCCAGCCGGCAATTCGGCAGTTTCCACGTGCTGGCCGATGTGACAGCGCTGAACTTCCTGAACAAGAGCCGCAACGCGCTGCAGAAAGACGTGCAGGACGATTTGGTCCACCTAGAGCAATAGCCCAGAGTCTCCCTCTCCAGGGAGGGTTATAAGTGACCGGATCACGGCAAACGTGTGCCGGATTGGCCATCACCAAGAATAATATCCGACGCGGAAGCGCGAATTGCGATGGTGAGGTCCCTCGGTCCTCCGTGCGCCGCGGCTGACAGGATTCGCGGTGGCGCCGTTTACAAAAAGCTAGCGCGCGAACTTTGCCAGGGTGGTGCGGATGTCGCGGTAAAGCGCTTCCGTCCAAGCTGGCGTGTCGGCTGGCGGGGCCAGGTCGCGCACTCGAAAATCGACCGGACTGATGATCGTCGGTATTTCTCGCGTCTCGGTTAAGGCTGCCACAATAAATAAATCCTCCGCGCCTTCGTCTCCGACGGCGAGGCACCCGCTCGATTGCGCTCCGCCGTGGATCATGATGTCGGTTCCCGGTTCAGTGCGGCCTTCCTCGGCGGCGTGCAGGAGGTCGAACTCGTTTGGATAACCGACACGCAACGAGAGGTGGCAGACGCTGTTCGGGTTGAGGAGCACGATGCGGTAGACACCTTCCGGGACCTGGCCATCGCCTTCGCGTAGTTTCGGGCCAAGATTGCCGCTGGCGGCGAGCACGTCGTATTCGCGGACAAACCGCAGTTCTTCGTCTTCGTTCGCAGCCCAAAGCTCCAGCTTCCGCGTCTCCTTGATTGCGACGAAGGCGATGCGCGATGGCGGGTAATTGACGCCCGCTCGCTGAAAATACGGGATGAGACGCTGCCGCACCGGTGCTCCAAATTCCGTCAGCCGGTCCTGAATCGTTTTTAAGCCGTTAGCGGGGTCGAGGACCGCTGGCTTTCGCAGCAGAAAGAAATCTCCCGCGAGGACTCCGCTGACCAAGAGCAGAACCAGGACAACCTTCCGCATCGGCGAAATTGCCGCGGGCTGGCGTTAGGTGCAAACAATCCTCCCACGGGGATGCAACGTCGACACGCCAGGCCCGACCGGTCCACACGAAGCATTGCGTAGGGAGAGCGTTCCATTATACGATCCGCCTCAACCGGCCGTTATCGAAAAGGAGAACCCATGGATTCCCACAATCAGAATCAATCCACGACGAATGGAGCTATCGACGAAAGCCAGAACGTCGATCGCATCCGCGACATTCTCTTTGGCTCGCAGATGCGCGACTACGACGGGCGATTTCAACGCCTCGAAGAACGGCTCACGCGCGAAGCCGGCGAAGTGCGCGGAGATCTACAGCATCGCCTCGAAGCGCTGGAAGGTTTCATCAAAGGCGAGATCGAATCGGTCTCGAATCGATTGCGAACGGAAAACTCGGAGCGCAATCAAGCGCTTGGTAAATTGGCCCAGGACCTCGGGGAAACTGCGCGCGGGCTCGAATTAAAGCTCACGAATCTGGACAGTCAGGCGGCCAAGGACATTCACGATTTGCGGCAGCAATTGCTCGAGCAATCGAAAGCGCTCAGCGCCGAGATCGGGGAAAAGCATCAGCAGATGAAAGCCGGCCTTGACCAGGAAGCGCAACAAATCCGCGCCGCGATGACCGGTCGCGAAGCGCTGGCCGAAATGCTCTCGGAGGTTTCGCTCCGCCTGAAAAATGAATTCAAGGTCCCGGGAGCCTAGTAAGCCCGTGCGGCCGATCTACCCGGGGCAACCCGCGCCGCGCGAACCGGTGACGGAGCTGGAAGAAATCCGGCATCTGCTTCTGCGGCGCGAGCAAAAGCAATTACGCGACGTCCAGGCACATTTAGCCGACAAGGGTCAGCGGGCGCACGATGTCTCGAGTGTGCTCCCACAGGCGATCAAGATCAGCAGTGGACGCAACGGAGAGCTGACCAACGCACTCCGCCCGACGATCGAAGGCGCCATTCGTGATTCGATCGATCGGCGACCGGAAGTTTTTATCGACGCGCTCCATCCCATCATCGGCTCGGTGGTGCGGCGCTCAATCGCGGAGAGCCTGCGTAATTTGCTCCAGTCCTTTAATCAGACGCTCGAGCACACATTCTCCTGGCAGGGATTGAAGTGGCGCTTCGAAGGCTGGCGCACGGGCCGCAGTTTTGCGGAGGTCGTGATGCTGCGCAGCCTGGTTTATCGGGTGGAGCAACTGTTCATGATCCATCGCGAGACGAGCCTGGCGCTGCTCCACGTCAGCGCGGATGCGGGGCCCGGCCAGGATGCGGACATGATGGCGGGAATGCTGAGCGCAATTCAGGATTTCGCGCGCGATTCTTTCCAAACCGGGAGCGACGCCGCGCTCGAAGAATTTCGGGTGGGTGAGTTGCAGGTCTGGATCGCACCGGGACGCCACGCCTACCTCGCGGCGGTGATTCGCGGCAATCCGCCGCGGGAGTTGCGCACCCTGCTCGAGGAAACAATCGAAAGCGTCCATCTCACGAAGGCGTCCGCGTTGGCTATTTTCCAAGGCGACGCGGCGGGATTCGAATCGCTCCGGCCGGAACTCGAAGCCTGCTTGCGCGCGCAGTACGACAAATCGAAAAGCGCCGGCGCCCGTAAGGGCAAGGTCCCATTCGTCCTCGCGGCCGTGCTCGGTCTAATCGTGGCGGCGCTCATCGTCGGCTTCCGTCGGCAGGAGCGGTGGGATAATTTTATCACACAGCTGGACGAGCAACCCGGCATCACCGTCACGCAGGCGAGGCACGGCTGGATTAAGAAATCCCGCATCGCCGGTTTGCGCGATCCTTTGGCGACGGACCCGGAAGAGATCGCGCGTAAAGCGAAACTAAATCCCGCTGGCATCCAGTTTGATTGGAAGGATTACCAAGCGCTCGACCCCTCGTTAGTATTACAGCGTTTTCGCGCCGCCTATCCACCACCAGCGACTGTGGACGCGGCGCTGGATCAGGGCGTCCTGAAGCTGACCGGAAGCGCGGCTTACGATTGGATCGTGCCCGTTCGCGAGGGCGCGCCCAAAATTGCCGGCATCGTCTCAGTGGCAGACGAGCAGTTAAAAATCGCCTATCCGCCGCAGCCGGTGTTACAACGTTTCAGCGCACGCTTCGGCCTGCCCGACGGAATTCATGCGACAATAGGCGCAAAAAAGACACTTATCCTCGAAGGCGAAGCAAGTCACGCCTGGCTCGCGCAAGTGCGGGTGGGTGCGAAAGAAATTCCCGGCATCGACGAGATTGATGATCGCGAGGTAATTGATCTCGATTCCCAAACCTTTAAGGAAACTAAATCCGTGATCGAAAGCGCGTTTATTTATTTCCTGGTCGATAAAGATAACTTTGCCACCGAAGGGTTCGCCGCGCTGTCGCGCTTACCGGATCAAATTCGCCGCTGCCTCGATTCGGCCAAGCGTCTCGGTTACGCACCCGTGATCGAAATTCAAGGTCATGCGGACGCGGTCGGCGGCGGAGCTCGGAACGTGGATTTAAGTCAACGCCGTGCCGCCGCGGTTCAGACGTTTCTGGTGGCGTGCGGTTTCGATCCTCACTTCTTTCGAGTGCTTGGCTTGGGCGCTCCCGCGGTCGCCGGCGTCGCGGTGCCGGAACAATCCGACCGGCGGGCTGAGTTTAAGGTTGTCCTGAACCCGGGCCCGACCACGCCATGATTCAAAAAAAGGTCTGCCTGTTAGGCACGTCCGGCGTCGGCAAAACCAGTCTCGTCGCGCAGTTCGTGCACAGCATGTTTTCCGAGAAATATCTCACCACCGTCGGGGTAAAGATCGACAAAAAGAATCTCCGCGTCGGCGAAGAAGATGTCACACTCATGATCTGGGACCTCGCCGGCGACGACGATTTTCAGCGTCTCCAAACCTCCTACTTGCGCGGGACCAGCGGGTTTCTCTTTGTCGCCGACGGCACTCGCGCAGTCACGCTGGATTTGCTCATCGAACTCAAGGCTCGAGTCGAGACTAGCATGGGTGCAGCGCCCTTCATCCTCGCGCTGAACAAGGCCGATCTCGCTGCCCAATGGGAAATTGACGAAGCTCGGATTGCCGGCTTGGCGACGGAGGGCTGGCACGTGATCAAGACCAGCGCGAAAGAGGGCGAACACGTTGAAGAAGCCTTCGCGGAGCTGGCGCACCGGATGCTAAATTAGCCGACACGCGCGCCGCGCGGCTTGCATCCATGGCCGGGACGAAGCGCTTTAAGATCCTGCGCTCGAAGGATTTTGCTTGAGCCCGAGTCTCTTTGTGGGCTGGATTCTAGTCGTCTACTTGTCGTTATGCCTGAGTCTGAGTTATCTGCTCGTTTTGCCATCGAGGCACTCGGTTACGCGCTCTTCCGACAAGAAGAAAACGGCTCACTCCGCGCCGTGGGTGAGCCGCCAGCGTGGCTGCGCGCACTGTGGCCAATTTTGAGCGCGGACGGCGCCGAATTCCCTACCGCGGAGGCGTCGCCTTTCTTCGAGAATTTTCTCATCGATGCCACGGAATGCTGGCGCGCCGGTGGGATGGAGCGGGCTCATTCTGGACCTTGGATCGAAGAGCAACGGCCGGGCGAGCGCGTCGAATTGGAAGCGACCGCGCTGACGGCTGGGAAGCAGAGATTGCTTTTGCTAAAGCGGCTCGGCGCGGAGTTTGCCGCTAAAAAAGAAGTCCTCCAGCGCGCGCGTGAAACCGTGATCGCACACCAGCGTCTCAATTCCGAAGTCCAGAAAAAGGAAATCCTTCTCCATTGCGTCGCCGATGAAATGACGGCCACGCTGGCTAACATTGTCACCTCTCTGCGTTTAATCGAAGGCGAGGATAATCCGCCGCGGACAAAGCTCCTTCTCGGCCTCGCCACCCGCGGAACGGAAGAGCAACAGCTCCTGATCAATCGCGTCCTCGATGTTTTCGCGGAGGAAATCACCAGCATCTACGGCAATCGGGAAGTTCAGGGCAAGGCCACGGAGTGGAACCCTTCTTTCCAGCACGCGCTGGACGCGATCGCACCTGCTTTCGCGGAAAAACGTGTCCGCCTCGCTCTCCCGGTCGCTTCTAAGAACGGCGCATTCGAGGTCGGAATCGATGCCAGTCATCTCGAACGCATTATCACCGGGCTGCTCGAAAACGCGCTCGAACGTGTGTCCGCAGGCGGAGTGGTCGAGATCGCAGTCGCCGAGGAATCCGACGCCATCCTTTGCCGCGTTACCGACAACGCGCCGCGCATGTCCAGCGGAGCCTACGACGCCCTTTTCTCAAAATTCGGCCTGCCCGCCGCCGGTTCCCAAGCTTCCGCCCTCCGGCTCCATTTTTGCCGCATCGCGATCGAAAGCTGTGGAGGGGAAATCGGATGTGAACCGGGTGAACACCTGGGGAACGTCTTCTGGTTTCGATTGCCCAAGCACGTCGCCAGATGAAAACGCTCGTCCTAATAGATAGCGACCCGCTCAGTCGCGCCCTCCTGTCGCAATGCCTTGTCGGCGGCGGTTGGCGTGTGCTCGAGTCCGACACGGGCGAGGCAGGCCTGCGCTTGGTGCAGGAGCATCGGCCGAACGCTGTTCTCTGCGATCTACGCACACCGAAAGGGAACGGTTTCAAAGTCTGCCGCTCTATTCGCGAAGAGGAGCAGCTAAAAGGCACGCGCGTCGTCCTGACCAGCGTGAGTCGTTTCACGAACGACCGCGATTCCGCCCTTGCCGCCGGCGCTGATGATTACCTGATCAAACCGATCAGTCCAGCCGAGCTCTTGGAAACACTTGCTCAATCACAGGACTCCGCTGCTGCCGCCCCGACTCCACCACTGGTCTTCGAAGGCCCGGTTCGGATTCGCTTTTGGGGCGTGCGCGGCTCCATTCCCACGCCCGGGCGAGCGACCGCCCGCATCGGCGGCAATACCTCCTGCGTGGAGGTGCGAGTCGGGAATGAAGTCATCATCCTTGATGCCGGCTCTGGCATTCGCGCACTGGGAAAAGCACTCCTGGAGGAAGCGAACGGACAAAGCATGAATGTCTCGATGCTCGTGACTCATACGCATTGGGATCACATCCAAGGCTTCCCGTTTTTCCTCCCCGCTTACAACCCCAAGGTCAACGTCCGCATTCTCGGCTATGAAGGTGCGGTCCACGGCTTGCGCGGCGCTCTCTTCGAGCAAATGCAAAGCGCCTTCTTCCCGGTCGGTCTCAATCAAATGTCCAGCCACGTCACCTTCGAAGAACTGGAGGACATGCAATTCGATCTGGGCGCGGCCAAGGTGCGCACGATCTTCTCGAATCATCCGGGAATTTGCCTCAGCTACCGCCTTTCCACTCCTCGAGGCGATATCGTCTACATGCCCGACCACGAGGCCTACGAACGGCACGAACGCGAGCGGCAAAAGGTCGCGAATGAGAGCTCCGAACCGGGGATCGAATACGCGCAGTCGCAAGACGAGAAGGTGATCGAGTTTATGCGGGACGCCGACGTCGTGATTTCGGATTCACAATATGACCGCGTGGAATATCCAACGCGACTCGGTTGGGGCCACACCTGCGCCGACGATACCGTCGACCTCGCCATCCGTGCCGGCGTGAAGCAGCTTTTTCTATTCCATCACGACCCGGATCACGACGACGCCAAGATCGAAGACATGGTCGCCGAGGGTCAGGCGAAAGCGCGCGAGCGCGGTTCGAAGCTCACTGTGAGCGCCGCTCGCGAAGGCGCGGAGTTTCTTTTGCAATAGTCGCCCTGGCTTAGTCAAGATCGCCAAAGAGATTATCGGTCCCGTGGATGTCGAGTTTCTCGAGGGGGACGTGATAAACGGCGTCAAGCAGGCGGGCGATCAAGCGAAAGAATGGGAAATCCGAGGCGACCAAGATCACCGGCGGCCACGGGAATGGCGGGTTGGGATTGTAACCGGCAGCGCCACGGAAACGCAGGCGCCGCGCCGTTCGTAGCAGAAGTCTACCGGCACCTGCGCGCCGCGCAGAAGCGAGCGCCGACGCCCGCGCGAGTTCGCGACGGCCTGAGGACCGTGCGCGAACCCGTGGAGGTTTAGGAACTACTGGCGGTTAGGCTCGGTCGGCACCGGCGGCAGATCCTGGCCGGACTGAGCTTTCACTATGGCGATATCCGAGGCCGTGATAGCGCCATTGGCGTTCACGTCATTGCGGAAGTTAGAGGTGCTGACCGGTTGGCCGGATTGAGTCTTGGTCTGGCTAACATCCGAGGAAGCGACCGCGCCGTTGCCGGTGGTATCACCGAGCACCATGCCCACACGCACACCGACGTCGCCGGAGTTAGAGCCGTCGTTTACACCCAGCAGGCCCACCGTAAGGCGCTGCTGATTCGTTACGCCCGATAGGCCTATCGTGACCACGGTACTGCCCACGGTGCCCTCAGATTGACCATCGAGGGTCACGGAGGTGACTACCCCTATACCCGAAGTTACCGCAGCGGAGCTAAAGGTAACCGGCGTGGCGAAGGTGAGAACCAGTTGGTAAACCCCGCTCGCACCGCCGCTACGGCATTCAGTCTCGACTGGCCCGCTCAGCGAGAGCGGGATATCAAAGGTCCCGGCTGCGCCGTGCACCTTGCGCGACACTTCGCTGATCGGCATGACGCCAGGTGAGAGCTCGACCGCGCCAATATCGCTGCGATCACCACCTGCCGGAGGAGTGATCGACGGATCGTTATATGTCTGCGGCCGGACGTGCCCACGCTCATCGACGCCTGTGGCGCCGTATCCCGGGCCAACAGGTCCGAAATCCTTGCCCCGGTCAATCGCGGGACTGCCGGTGAGAGGCGCGTGGGTCAAAGTAGCGCCGCCATTATT
>JBDUAE010000026.1:0-12320 GCA_040004805.1 Chthoniobacterales bacterium
CGATCCGACATCGCTTCGATCAGCGCGCTCTGTTCGCCGCAAATATAACCGCCCGGACTGACGAAGACCGAGAGCGGAAACGGCCGACCGAGATGCGAGGCGTTCTCGCCGCAGAATCCCATCTGCTCCGCGCGAAGAATCTCAGCCCGGCAAGCCGCGATTTGTTCCGGATATTCGTGTCGGATAAAAATAAAACCTTCCGTCGCTTCGGTCATCAAGCCCGCGAGAATGACGCCTTCCACGATCAAATGCGGCGTGCGCAAGAGAAGCTCGCGATCCTTGAAAGTGCCCGGTTCGCTTTCATCGCCGTTCACGACGATGAAGCCGCGCTGATCGCGCTGACTCATACAGGCGCCACGCAGCGCGTCGCGCACGTCGCGCCACTTCTGCGTCGCCGGAATGCCGGCGCCGCCCATGCCGCGTAAGTCGGCTTCCTTTAATTCCCGAAAGAGCGCATCCGACCATCCGCCAAGTTCCTCGCCCGTCGCCCAATCCGTTTCCGTTTTCCAGGCGCGTACGGCGGCGGCGACCTCGCTCGGAATGATTCCTTCGCTTTTCATGCCGACCGCGCCTTCGCGAAATTGTTCGAGCTTGTCCTGCTGCCAGCCTTTTTTTTCCGACAAGCTCTTTACCGCCGATTCGACGGCTCGATCGCGCAACGTGAGCGCGCTTCGCACCGCGCTATACGATGGCATTTCCCCAACGTATGGATCCACCGCCACCGTCATCGGCGAGAAGGGTTGATCCGAATCCCGATCCGCCACCGGCGGTTCGCCGCGTAACCAGTCCGCCGCGATCTGTTTCAAGCCGGCCGCATCACGCCGCAGATAATAGGATTCATGTTCTGCACCAGTGACGGCGACGCAGGCGGCGGGAGCGCGATCGCAACGGCCGAGACACGAGACCCCTTGGACGGCGACGTGTTCGCTCATGTTTTCCAATTCTCGAATCATCTCCTCCGAGCCCGCGAGATGACATGCCATGTCGCGACAAATCCGCAACGTCACCGGCTTTGGCGGCGTGAGTTGGAAAAGCGGATAGAAACTAGCGACCGCATGCAGTCGGTAAAGTGGCACGCCGGATTCACGCGAAAATTCCTGAAGCGCCTCTGGTTTCAGGTAGCCGAATTGATGCTGTATCCGCTGTAAAGCGGGAATCACCAGTGTCATAAAGTGTGCAAGCCTGAGGGAGTCGGTTCGCTCATTTCCACTTCATCAGAAGGGCGGACGATCCGCCAGTCGAACTGTGTCCGCCCGTTGAGTCGGTTGTTTTCGGAAAGAAAGAAGCGCGCGCGGTCGTGCCCGGTGGCGCCCTCGGATCGGGGGCATGAAAAACGTGGCAGGTGGAACATTCCGCGCTCGCTCGCTTTAGCGGTGCCGCGGTTTCGCTGTGACAAATCACACAACCTTCCTTCACCGGCATAAGCACATCGGACGTGAGCCGACTTCCTTCCGCGGCGACGTGGCACTCGCGACAACTGAGCACGCTTTCGTGCCGCGCGTGACTGAACGAAGCGTGTGGCATCCAGCGATCAATTGTGACTGGCCGCGTGATTTCCGGAACGGGAAACGCACCTGCGCTGCCCTGCTTCACTTCGTGGCAAAAAGCGCAGCCGGCGTATCTCGCCCGCGTCGCCGCATCGGATTGCGCCGCTACCTTGTACGGATTCGTGGCGAAGAAAACGGCGCGCTCGAGTTCAGCCCCGCTGCCATACTGCCCCAGGAGTTGCCGGACCTGCTGACCGGCGAATTGCGCGATCTGTCCGTCGTTAGTCATCTTCTTCTCCCGCCGCGCCAGCTCACCGTACTGCGCCGGTAGAGTCCGCAGAAAAGTGCGAACCAGCGCTGCGTCGCCGTGCGGTAATTGGAACCCGGGATTCTTCACATCGAACTGCAGGGAATGACATTGTTGGCAATGCGATTCGAAATTGATCCGTCGCATATATCGGCCGTCCGGCTCGGGCTGATGGCAGAAGACACAATCGAGCTTCTTTCCATCCTTCGTCGGCGGAATGTCGCTGCTTCCCAGATGCCGTTGATGATTAAACCGCAAAACATCCGACTCGCGCACGTTTTCGCGCTGGAGTTGAAACGGCGGATGCCCTTCCGCGAAGGAGGCGAACGTGACAGTGTAACCGTCCGGCGGACGCGGCAATTTCAAGATGTTATGGTGCGTGCCCGCGGCACCGGCGACTTTCGGATTTAAGCGAAACTGCGTCGATGGAAGCCGCTTCCCGATCTGGGCGGAAGCCTGCATGAGCGCGCGATCATTGTGACACGTCGCGCATTGCAGAGTCGTGACGGCCCGCATCGCTTCCGGTCCCTGATGCTCTTCGTGACACGCGGAACAGGATTGATTTTCCACGACGTTGGCTTCGTGGAAAGCGTGGTGCTGGTGGCACGTCTGGCAGGCTTGATCGATTCGCGGAAAAGACGGAGCGCCGTTGCGGAAGCGATCGTTCAAGACCTGCAGAAACGGTGCCCCGCCCGCCGAACCGGCCCGGAGCGATTCCGGTTCATGACAGGCGACGCAGTTATTAGCGAGTGCGCGATGGGACCGTGAGAGCGGCCCGGTGTTAAAAAAATTTGGCGAGGACTTCTCTCGCACCAAACCGATCGCGGCGATCCCGCCTGCCACCGCCAGGCAGCTCAGCCAGAAACGCCAGCGCCGCGCCCGACTTTTTGTGCGGGAATAATCGACTCGGCCTCGATAGCGCTGCGCGATTTCCTTCTGACTGCCGCGTTCATCATCCATGGCGGAGGCCGTTCAATAACGGAAGAGAGTGACGAAGGCGTGCCAAGCTGTGAGCAGGATGAGGAGAAAAGAAAACGGCACGTGCACGAAGAGCCAACCGTGCAGCCAGTGCTGCATCTTGACCTGGGCGTCCTGGAGCCGTCGCTCGTTAGACCAGCGCTCCATTGCTTCCACCGCCTCCCGGTACGAAGCCGCCACGCGGAGTTTTAGATAATGGAAAGTATCGTTCGCGGTCCGGACGTGGCTGAGCGGGAAGCGCTTCCCCCTCCGCGCCTCCAGATATGGCAGCAATTGCCGTTGCAAAAAATCGATCAAGAACGCTTCCGAGGCCAAATCCTTCTCCGATTCCTCGGCCTCGTCTTCCCGGAGCGGCGCCGATCCCGCTGCTGCTCCCACCGGCGCGCTCTCCTTCCGCCTTGCCTCATAGCCGCGCAGCAACGTCTTCGCCTCTGCACACCGCTGCATCCGCACATTGCGAATCTGCTCGTAAACGATTTCGGCCGGTAACTGTTCTTTCATCAACCGCGGCAGCTTTTGTTGCAAGATGAGCCCGTAGACTCCGCTCAACATCACCACTGCGTACAGGCCCATCAGCAGCGTCGTCATCGGGCTCCCGAGATGAAATCCGCAATGCAACAAAATCAGCGGCACCGTCAGGAGCGTGAGCCAAATGTGCGCGCGCAACCACGTTTGCACGTGTCCCGGAAAAAGAGCGGGCAGTCGTTTCCGCATCCCAAGCAGGGCCGCGAAGATAAAAATTCCAAAAGAGATTGTACCGAGCACGAGTCCAAGCGGCGTGCCGCCGATGGTGGCGTGGCCCGGCGGCGTCTCGCCGAAGAAGCGCAAATTGGCGGAGACGGATTGCGGATAGAATTCCGCCAGATAAAGCAGCGTCGCGAGGCCCGTCGCCGCGAGGACGAGGAGGGCCCACGGGATTTGCACGGCGCGGTTGATTTTCATGAAAGCTCAAACTTCTGGAGGCGGCGCGATTCTATGGTCGAGGGCGCGATGCAGGGAAGCTGATCTTTCCGGTGTCGGCTAAATTTTAGCGCCTGCGGCTCAAGCCCTTGGGAAAATTATCGCTTCCGCTCACGCCGGTTCTAAACTCGGCCCGTGACGCGAGCGCTCTGCTTTGCCCTGCTCTGGTCGGCTCTTTCGAATGCGCACCTCGTCGCAGCGTCGAAAGGTTCGCTCGATCAGGCGCGTTTCGTCGGCGCGACCGGTTGCAAATCCTCCAGTTGCCATGGCGGTGCCGGAGAAAAGCACGGGCAATATTTTACTTGGGCGCAGCGGGATTTTCACACCCGCGGTTTTGCCATTCTCACCACCGCCCGCTCCGCGCGCATCGCGGAAGCGCTTGGCCTCAAGGACGCTACCAGTAGCAGCCGCTGCACCGTCTGCCATTCGCCATTCCAAGCCCTCGCGCCGCAACGTCTCGCCGCCGCCGTCGACCCGCGCGAATCAGTCTCCTGCGAAAATTGTCACGGTGCCCCGGGCCCCTGGCTTCGCGGCCATACCCGCACCGATTGGACTTACGCCACCCGCATCGGTGCTGGCATGCGCGACCTGAAAAGCTTCTATGTCCGCGCCAATACCTGCGTCGCCTGTCATCAAAATCTCGACACCGATTTGAGCGCCGCCGGCCATCCCGATTTGCTTTTTGAGATGGATCGCCAATCGGTCGCCGAGCCGAAACACTGGACCGATCCTGAAGGCAGCGGCCCGCGCGCGTGGCTCGTCGGCCAGGCTGTCGCCCTCCGGGAAGCGAGTTGGAAACTCGCGCGCCAGCCCACCGGCAACGAACAGACCCTCGCGCAATATCATGGTCTCGCCTGGCTGTTGGCTAAAATTTCCGCGCTCGACTCTTCCATGGCGCGGATTGATCCACCATCGAACGGAAACGCCGCCGACTTCGCCCACACTCAACAACAGGCCGACGCCCTCGCCCGCCACGCGACCCGACAAAATCTCGACCCTGCCTTCGTTCGTCGTCTGCTCAGCTCGCTCGCCGGCACCGCAGAAGAATTTTCGCCCTCAAGCGCCACACCGCGCGAAGTCTTGTTTCCCCGTGCGCAACGGCTCGTCCTCGCCCTTGCAGCGTTGGATGCAGATAAGCGAAACTTCGGCCAACACACCGATAAGCTTCTGCGCGACGTCCGCTCGTTAGCCGAATTCGATCCCGTCGAATTCGGCGCCCACCTCGCGACGCTCCGGGACGCACCCTCGGTCGGCGACGGCTAAACTCCGCGGCGAAGCGCCTTGGCCTGTAGTGGGATTCCGCGCCGTTAAATCCAGCCGAGCCGCGGCCGAGAAGCACGATGGTTTTCCTACTCATGTGGAATAGTGCGGGCGATCGCTCGCAATTGTGCGCGATACTTTTGCGGCTCGTTTAGCTGCGGCCAGTGTCCGGAGTTTTCGAACCAAACCAATTCCTTGCCCTGCGGCGCATCGAGCATCTCCCAGTATTTTTCGGCCATTTCCGCCGAGACAGTCGAAGTGTGATCGTGCCGTCCCAGAAAAAAATAGACCGGCAGATCGAGATGCGGAATTTGGGCCGGAAAATTCGTCGCGAAAGCCTCGCGCCAGAGGTGAGCGAAGGAAAATCGGAACCCGCGCCAGAGACGGAAGAAATCGAGCCAGCTGTAAACGGGCGAAGCGAAGGCCAGCGCACCGAAGCGCGCCGGACTCATCTCGCGGTATTCTGCATCGTTGAAATGATGAATCCAGCGATTCATCGTTTGGTAATCCTCGACGCTGCGGTAAGGCGGAAGACCGATCGCGCGCAAGGCCGCTTCACCCTCGGAAGCGCCGCTTTGCTCGGCGCGCGCGAGGGTTTCTCGATACATCATGCGCTCGGATTCGGGCGGATCCGCGACCTGACTGATCCCGACGTAGGCGTGAAATAATTCCGGGTGCCGGGCCGCGGCGCGCAGGCCGATGATCGTGCCCCAGGAATGACCGACGAGCAGGATTTTCCTTTGACCAAAGCGAGCGCGGAGAGAGTCGGTTAATTCCAACGCGTCGGCCACAATGCGATCGACCGTGAGCGTTTTCGCATCGAGCGACGGCCGATAGGACTTGCCGGTGCCGCGTTGATCCCATTGCACGACGATGAAGTCCTCCGCCAGTTCCGCGTTCACGTGATCGAATGGCATCTCGGAAAAGCCGGGCCCGCCGTGCAGAAAGAGCAAGACCGGGAGCGAGTGATTTCGGGCGCGGATGTGCAGCCATTGATCGACGCCGCCGAGATGAATTTTCTCGACCGAATTAATCGCGTCAGGTGAGGCGACGCGGGTGCGCGTTGCGGTACGGTATTGCGCCGCCGCGCGCACCCCCACAAGACCGGCCACGATAAAAGCCAGCCCGCCGGTGACGAAACGTGCGACGGATTTCAAAGGATTGATCTCCAAAACAGCGCCGCCCTTGGTTCGTCCGCAAACATCATGTCGCCGATGGCGTCGCCGTCAACTAGTGGAAGCACATTCGCTCCCTGTCCTGCGCACACTGCCTTTCGCGCAGTCGCGAGATGATCCATCCTGCCGATTGTCCTTTCCGCGAGCTCATCTTCCCACCCACGCCACGGCGTGACATGGCCGTGAATGTCGTTCTTGTGGAGAATGGTGATCATCTCTTCCAGCACCACTCTGCACCCGCTCGCGATTGTTAGGCCGAGGATGATGGCGAGCGCCACCTTGGTCATATCCCGCTCTTTATATAGCTCCAGCCCGCTTCCTGTCTTCGCACCACTTCCGCGACTCCGGAATCGGTCGTGGTCGCGAACGGTACGAGCTGTTCTTTCGTGACGTTTTTCTTCTTCATCGTGTTCTCGCAGGCAGCAAAGACGACGCCGGTTTCGCTGATCTTTTTCATCCGCTCGGCCAGCGGATTAGCCTCCGCCACGAGCAGGCCAAGGCCCTTACTGTGCGCGACGACTTCGATCTCGGTTTTCTGGCCGAGCGATTTCTGCAGGTTCTCGACGTTGTTCAACACCGCGGCCCATTGTTCGGTTCCTTCCATGGTGACTTCGAAAACGACGCGATGGGGTTTGGTTTCAGTTTGAGCATTTATGGTGGTGAGCGCGAGCGAGAGGCAGGTCGCCAGCAGGATTTGTTTCGTTAGTTTGTTCATAAATTTTCGAGTCGGATTTTATCCGGCAAGAGTCTTCCAGTTCTCCGCGATGACGAAGACGGCCACGGCGAGCACGAACCACGCAAACCAGTAGCGCAGACGTTCGGTCTCGAGTTGGCGCGAGAATTTCCGCCCCGCCAGCATCCCGACGATCGCGAGCGCGAGGAACATTCCCGCGGTCCGCCAGTCGAAATGCGTGCGCTGCAGGTGCCCAATCAACCCGGCCGCAGATGTCACGGTAATGACGACGAGGGAAGTAGCGATCGCTCGTTTTAAAGGGACGCGGGCGAGAAGAAGGAGCGCCGGCACGATCAGAAAACCGCCTCCGACCCCAATGAAACCGGTCAGGAAACCGACGACCAATCCGGTTGCGGTACAGCTCACCCAGTGGCATTCGGCTTTTGCGTCCGTTCCGCGGTTGGCGCGCGGACGAAACATGAGCAGACCGACCACGATCATGAGGCCCGCGAAAATAAGGAGAAGGACGGGTTGCCTAACGAGATGAGTGAGCTGCGATCCGCCGAGTGCACCGAGCACGCCGGTAAGGCTGAAGAGCAGCGCCGCCTTGCCATGAATCTGACCGCTGCGCGCATTCAAAATGCTCCCGACAAGCGTGGTGCCACCGACGACTGCGAGCGACATGGGCACCGCCTGAGCGGCCGGAACTTTGGCGGCATAAACCAGCACCGGCAACGTGATGATCGAGCCTCCGCTCCCTAACAATCCGAGTGAGACGCCGATCGCGAGAGCGAGGATCAGCGCCAGGATCATGACCTACAAAAGCGGTTTGATCGCCTTTTCGAAAGTGGCGCGGTCGACCCCGCCTTGTTGGACGTAAACGACTTGGCCGGCCCGGTCGATGACGAAGGTGGTGGGCACCACTTCAATTCCACCATAAGCCGCAGCGGCTTCCGCGCTGCCCATTACCACCGGGTAGTTGATCCCGAACTTCTTCACGAAGGACTTCACGACATTGGGGCCGTTCTGATCGAGCGAGACGCCAACGATCGCGAGCCCCTTCGTGGCGTATTCCTTTTGGAGCGAGACGAAGTCAGGAATTTCCGCGCGGCAAGGCGGACACCATGTAGCCCAGAAATTCAGGATGACGACTTTACCTTTGAAGTCCGCCAGCTTGACCATTTTTCCGTCCAGATCTTTGAGGGACCAATCCGGTGCCGGTTGCCTCGTCGCAGGCGCACTGTTGGCGACCTGCTGTACTTCGTTGCCATGCTCAAGTAAGGGCATGAGCGCCAAGCAACCGCCGGCGGAACGCGCGTGGGTGCTCGCATGGGAACTCAGCAGCAGGCTGACGGCTAGCGCGGCAAGGACGATTTTTTCAGGTGCTTGCATAGTAGGTCTAACGAACGGTGAAACGATCGAGCAGAAAAAGCGCGACCGTCAGGAGAGCAGCGAAACCGAGCGCGAAAGGCAGGCGTGGGACCTTAAGCATATCGGGTATCGTAATCTTGCCGAAGTCGCCCCACTTTTTTCCGGTCGCTTGCAGCCAGCCGGACATCTCGGCATAGACATAGGAGCCGATCACGAGGCCAACCATGCCGAAGAGCGCGTCCCAATTTCCCTGGCCGAGCGCGGCCGCGGCCGTGCCCGGGCAATAGCCCATGAGCGCGAAGCCCGCGCCGAAAATAAGTCCGCCGATGATGTTCGGGCCGAGCTTGGTCGGCTTCAGATGTAGGTTCACTTTCGCGGCTTTGTGCAGCGGATAGATGCCGACCATGCCGACGATAATCGCGCTCAGCATGATCTTCGCGACCGTCCAATCCTGCAGGAGCAATTGGCCGATCAGGATGTTGAACTTGGCCGCGCCGCCTTTTTGCAAGAGAAAGCCAAAGGCGAGTCCGGCGACGAGCGCGAGGATGAGTTTCTTCGGCGGCGCGACCGGCGACTCGGGCTTCGCGCTGCCTTTCTTTACGACGGAACCGGGATCGATCATAAAAGGTAAAGCGGGTAGGCGACGGCGATGCCGCCGATGAAAAAGCAGATGACCGAGATCCACGAGCCGACGTTGAGTTGGAGCGTGCCGCTGATGCCGTGACCGCTCGTGCAACCGCCGGCGAAACGCGCGCCGAAGGCCATCAGGATTCCGCCCGCGAGACCGAAAGCGGCGTGCAAACCTAACGACTGCTCACCGAAGCGCGCGACCCAGAACTGCGGGAGCCAGCGGCCGGTAAATTCCCCGCCGGTCGTCGCGGCGATGGCAGCGCCGGCGATCGTGCCAAGGACGAGGACCGTTTCCCAGCCGAACTGCGGCGGGTTCTCTTTATAGTAGGCGAGCGAGTTGGTGTGTCGCGGCGCGAAGAGCCGGCCGAGCGCGCCGGCGATAGTCGCGTAAAAAGACGACGCGCCGATCGGTTTGTTCGCGAAATAAAACGTGAACCAACTGAGGACGCCGATCCCTGCACCAGCGAGATAAGGCGACCACGCGCCGCCGGGAAATAGGCGCGCGTCGAGCGCGGCCTGCGCGAGTAAAGCCATCATTTAATTTTTCCCTCCACCTTGAAGCCGGCTTTCTTCCACGCCTGCCAACTGCCGGGCACATTCCGAACATCCACAAAGCCTTCATGCTTCAGAATGCTCGTCCCGATGCTCGCGCGATAACCGCTGTCGCAGTAAACCGCGGTCGGCTTTTTCTTTGAGAACTTTGCCGCCTTCTCCCGCAGCTCCGGCAGGAACAAATGATGCGCGCCCGGGATGTGCCCTTCCTTCCATTCGTCAGGCGAGCGCACGTCGAAGATCTGCATCTTACCGCGCGTGGCTTTCAGTTCATGCACGCTCATCTGCGGCACTTGGTCGATCTCGAAACCGGCGTTATCCCACGCCTTCATTCCCCCGACGAGGTAGCCGGCGAAATTCGTGTAACCGGTGCGGATAAAATACCTGACGACATCTTCGAGGCCGCTGTCTTTTTCCAAGACGAGCAGGATCGGTTTCGCCGGATCGAGCAACCAGCCGGCCCAGATCGAGAGCATCGGCGAGCCGCCGATATTAAGCGCGCCCGGGATGTGCCCGCCGCCGAAGCCGAGCATCGTGCGCGTGTCGATGAGGATGTTGTCCTTATCCGCGATCGCTTCCTTGAAAACTTTCGGTGGCAACCCTGGCACGCGCGGCAGGTTGCCGATAATCTCCGGCCCTTTCGCGTTGATCTTTTTCATCCGCGGATAGTAGGTCGGGACCGGCGGCGCGGTGTTGAGCGCGTAGTCCGTGAACTCCTTCACGTCTTCGAATTGCAAGAACGGGTTCGAGTCGCGCTCGTAGCCGATCGTGCTTTGCAGCCGATCGCCAATGTCCGCGCCGCAGGGTGAGCCCGCGCCGTGCGCCGGATGGATGATGACGCTGTCCGGCAGCTTTAAGAAATAATCGCGCAAGGTGTGGAACTGCTGCTTCGCTAGTTTCTTCGCCTCGCCCGAGCCGAGCAAATCGGGCCGGCCCGCTGAACTCACAAAGAGCGAATCGCCGGTGAGCACGCCCCACGGCTTTTCCGTGCGGTCCTTTTCCGCCAACTCATAGCTCATGTGCTCCGGCGTGTGACCCGGGGTGTGCCGCGCGGTGATGATCGTTTTCCCGAAAATAAACGTGTCGCCATCCGTCACTTTCTCAGTATCGAAGCCGTAACGCGCCCCGCCGTCATGGCTCGCGAAAATCTTCGCCGAATCAACCCGCGCACAAAGCTCGCGTGCGCCGCTCATGAGATCGGCGTGAATGTGCGTCTCGAAGATGTGCGTGATCGATAGATTATTCTCGCGCGCCAGTTCCAGATATTTGTCCACGTCCGGCGTCGGATCGAAAACCGCGGCGACGCCTTCGCTATCGTCTCCCACGAGGTAGGAGAGCTCGGCGATACCGTCGGCTTGAATGCGTTCAAAAATGAGTCCCATGTTTATACTTTCTGTTGTCAGTGAGCAGATTGCGCCCCGCTCTCATTCCTATATCGCGATGCAGTGATCATTTGCGGCTACAGGGTTCTACAAAAATCAGATTCCGTATGTCCGGCAAGATTCGTCAGCGGCCAGCATTTCCGTCGATCGCGTTTGCCTCGAGGGCAGGCTCGACGTCCGATGGGCATGTAGAATTTTCCCTGCCCCGAGGCGAAGAGGAGGCCAGGGAATCCGCCGTAGAGCGCGCCACACATGAGGAGGCCGAGGAAAAGCGGCCAGGAGTGAGATTTACGAATTTCAAAATTGAGCGATATTGCTTGATCGAACGATTCGACTATATCATGATACAGTAGTATTCAAATCGCGCAAGTCATGCCTCGTTCTGTCCCTCGAAAAAAAAAGTTATCTGACCGCGGCCTTCAGCTCGTCGCCCGGCGTTTCAAAGTCCTGAGTGAACCCGCTCGACTGAAGCTCCTCATGGCCCTCGAGCACGGAGAGCAGCATGTCAGCGCCTTGATCGAGCTGACCGATCTGACCCAGGGTAATGTCTCGAAGCATCTCGGAATCCTGATGGAGGCCGGAATCGTGGATCGGCGCAAGCAGGGCCTGAACGCCTTCTATTTCATCTCCGACAAACAAATCCTCGAGCTGTGCGACTTGATGTGCGCGAAGCTCGAGCAGGATTTCTCGAAGAATTCCGCCCACTTTCGCTAGGCGGCCTGCATTCATTAGGGAAAGGCCACCGCAGTCAAACAACAATTGCCAGTCCAGCGTCGGCTGATTGTCCATGCAATACTCAAGCGAACGCCGTAGGCGCGGCCCGAAGAGTTCCCACGATTGGTGAAGCCTTCACGCTGGAGCATGCTGATGGCGATGCTCGCGCGCTAACCGCTGTCGCACGGATAGACGGTGTTGCCGCCTTCACCTTCTCGGCGAGCCACAAATTCCATCAACCATACCGCCCGGGAATCATCCACTGGATCGGGCGGCTTATGCCAAATCAAACCGATCCCGTCCCTGGCTAAACTCTCAGCGAGCCGCGAAACGCCCGGCCACTGTAATAGGAATCCGCGCCGTTGTGCCCCACGAAGACGCGGCCGTAGCGGCGATCACAATAGAGCGCACCGCCCTGTTTCCGGATGTCCGGCGGCGTCCTGATCCAGCTCGATCTTTTCGTGTCAAATTCTCCCAACTTCTGGAGGTCGAAGTATTGCTCTTCGCTCAGGAGTTCTACCCCCATCGCCGCGGCCATGCCGGCAGCGCTACCTTTGGGCTTGTTCTCTTTCCTTGCCGCCAACGCCTCATCATCGTAGCAAAGGCTCACGCGCCCCTCGGGAGTTTGTGCTGAGCAATCGACGAAAATGTATTCGCCGCTCTTCTTGTCTTGACCGACCACGTCCGGCTCGCCTCCGGTTCTCTCCATCTCATTCAGCGACCGAACTGCTGCCGGATTGCCATCGAGCCGTGATTTCACCTTCGCCCATTCCATGCCCTTATGCCGAGCCATATTCTTCTCAAAACGCGTCTGCAACGTCTCGAGCAGCT
>JBDUAE010000027.1:0-12305 GCA_040004805.1 Chthoniobacterales bacterium
TATATGGGAAAACTCGATGGGAAAAAGGTGGCCATCCTCGTGGCCAGCGGATTTGAACAAGTGGAGATGACGAAGCCGCGCGCGGCGCTGGAGGAAGCGGGAGCGGAGACGACGATCGTATCGCCCAAAGCCGGCCAGATCCAGGGGATGAATCACGCAGATAAAGGCGACAAGTTTGACGTGGAGCTGGAGCTAGACTCCGCCAAGGCGGGGGATTTCGACGCGTTGCTCATCCCGGGCGGTCTGATGAATCCGGATGAGCTGCGGTCGACTCCGAAAGCGCTGGAGTTTGCGAAACATTTTTTCAAAGCCGGCAAGCCGGTGGCGGCGATTTGCCACGCGCCGTGGGTGCTAATCGATGCGGACGTGGTGCGCGGACGGACGCTGACTTCCTGGCCCGCGATCCAGACGGATGTGAAGAATGCGGGCGGCACCTGGGTCGACGAGGAAGTGGTAGTGGATAACGGCTTGGTTACGAGCCGGAGGCCGGACGATATCCCGGCCTTCAATCGGAAAATGGTGGAGGAGTTTGCCGAGGGAAAACACGAACAGCAGTCTGCCAGACCTGCGGCGGAGAGCGCTCAACCCATCCTGGAACAATGAGCTACATCACCGTGAATCCTTCGTAGCAGCGGAGCGGGTTCTTGCTTGGCGGAACCCGCAGGAGAAGCTAGCGAAGAGGTGTGCAGACAACGTCCACACGGGAACCCGAGGAGATAGCGCAGACGCGCGGCGAGCGCTGGCGCTTTCTGCGCGACGTGGCGGTCTTCCAACTCAAGATGCTGGTGAGTAACGGACGCGATTTTGCGCTTATGCCAGTTTCGTTAGGCGCGGCGTTGCTCGATCTGTTCTTCAAAGGCGAAACGGAAGGCTCGTTCTTTTACAACGTCCTGCGCTGGGGGGCGCACAGTGAGAAAATGATCGACGTCTATAGCGCGGTAGAGCCGTCATCCCCTGCTCCGTCGGAAGAACTGACTGAGCAGTCGAAAGGCGGGATCAATCCCGCATATACGATCGATGCTGCGGTCGCGCTTCTGGAGGGAGTGGTGGTGCGCGAATGCGAGAGAGGCGGGACGACCGCGAGCATTAAGACGGCGCTGGATCGCGCGATGGATAAGGTTCACAGCGGGACCCGACCGGCGCAGGAAATGGCGACCGATCTAGTCGCGCGCGCGACGAATCGGATCAAGGAAACGCTGAAAGATGCGCCTGGCCTGAGTGATCCGCCCTAACGAGTGCGGCGAATCGGCCGTGTCGGCTAATTTTGTTCCGGGAGGAAGAGCTCGATCACTTCCCTCGCAGCCTTGGCGGGCTTGACGAGCGGCGAGAGGATACCGCCGAGGAAATGTTTCTCGATCGCGTGGAGCAGGCGGGGCTTGAGATCGTCGTGGAGATGACCAGGCGGGCCGTCTATCTTTACTGTCGTCCAAAGGTAACCGCCGTGTTCGCGGGTGAAGACTTCTTCGCGTGCGCCGGGGAATTTCGCCACGATCTCCGGAGAGACCCCGAGCTCGAAGGTGCCGGCGATTTCTTCGCGTCGGTAGGTGAAACCACCTTGCAAACAGACGACATGGTTCGCTTCCGCGCGAAGATCGCGGACGACCAGACGCTCGTCGGCCCATTCGTATTGGCCGTGAATGTCATCGAGCCGGAGTGGGTTAAGACGGCGCTCGCCAGTGAAGGTGGCGGCGCGTTCCAATGCGACGACGTTCTGGACGACGGCGTCCTTCATCTGGAGCGCGCCGCTGGCTTTAATCTCGGCGCCCTTACCGCCGTTTTTTTCCAGATGCGTGTCCCCGTTGAAGGTGCCGGTGAGTTTATCGCCCGCCGGCAGGAAAGAGGCGATCGGGCAACGGGCAAAAGCGAATCGAAGATCGAGTGAGGGTGCGCCTTCGAAACGGAATCCTCCAATGACATCGATCTGGCCGTGTTCACCGAGAGCGAGATGGGCTTCGTCGACGCGCAGGTTCGGCTTCTCGTAGAAGGCCTTGAAACTGGTGATGCGGGCCTCAGGAAACTTTGCCTGGTGGAAAGTGCCGCCCTGGCCGTGGATGACGAGGTTTTCGCCCTTGGGATAGAAGTGGGTTTCGACACCGCGGAAGGCGCCGCCATCCTTCGCCGGATCGGCAAAGAAGAGATCGGTGCGGTCGATCGCGACATGGCGGATATCGACGCTCATCAGCGTGGCTTCTTTTGCGGCGGGTATGAGCGGCGGCGACGGAAACTCCGTGCGATCGAGGAGGCGGGCGGCAGCGGGCGAGAACGCGGCTTGCGCGTGAGCGACGGTGAGGCGATCGACCCGAAGTTTACCGCGCCAAAGCTCCATGAGATCGAAACGAGCGGAGACTCGGGTGGCGCGGGCTTCAGTTAAAGCGCGCGGCGGCGCGGCCATCCCGACGAGGCCGGAGGACGAAACGGAAAAGCCGTGGGCCGTGATCGGGAGGACGCCGACTTCGCCATCAATGACTCGCCCAATGCGGGCGGCGATGCGGTTACGCGTCTTCTCACTTTCCAAGGTCCGTGCGAGAAAGTGTTGCGCGAAAAATATGGCGCCGAGTGCGCCGACGAGTCCCAAGCCGATTATGATTCCCCACCATTTTTTGCGCATCGCGATAGCTTCTGCGGGGAAATCGCAAGTGGTGGAATGATTGAGCCTGCCGCGGTGAAAGAAAGTGGTGAAGCGGGCTGCGGAGCCAGGAAAGCGCGTTATGGTTGCGCGCGTGAAAACATTTTTCCTCGGGCTGGCTTTATTGGTGACTCTGTGGCCCGGCGTGGCGACGGCACGCGACGCTCAGGAGCAGGCGCGGATCGATTTCCTGCTGCATACGGTTGAGACGGCCAAAGGCGTCACCTTCATCCGAAATGGCTCGGAGTATGATGGCCCGGCAGCGGCAAAGCATCTCCGAAGAAAGCTAGACTACGGAGGTGAGCGACTGAAGACGGCGGAGGATTTTATTAAGTACTGCGCCACGGAATCGTCTTTCACTCATCGCAAATATCAGGTGCGAACCGGAGACGGGGTCACGAAGGACGGAGCGGATTATTTCACTGGGCTGCTGAAATCGTTCCATCCGCAGAAACCTTAAGGGACTCAACGATGGCTCGCGGCTTTCTTCTTCTCGGCTTGGCGGTGATGGTGTCGAGCGGGTGTGCTCTGCGTGAAGGGCGGAACGTGACCGAAGAGGTAAAGCCGCGTTACGCGGCTTCTTCGCCGATGTTCCAGCAGGCGACTGGTGCGCTGCTCGGCGGCAATTTTGTGGCGGGCAACAACATCGTGAGCCTGGAGAACGGGCGGGAGATTTTTCCCGCGATGTTGAGCGCGATCCGAAGCGCGCGGGCGACGATCAATTTCGAAACGTATGTTTTTTGGGACGGTAAAATCGCCAAGCAATTTGCGGAGGCGCTGGCGGAACGGGCTCGGGCCGGGGTAAAGGTAAATGCGATTCTCGACGCGCAAGGCACGGGGAAAATGGGCCGCGAAAACCTGGCGCTGCTGGAAAACGCAGGCGTGAAGGTGGTGAAATATCACTCCATTCTTTGGCTCGATCCGCGCCGGTTTAACAATCGAACCCATCGCAAACTGATGATCGTGGACGGAAAGATTGGTTTCATCGGCGGAGTAGGAATCGCGGATGAGTGGCTGGGCAATGGCGATTCGCCAGAGCATTGGCGGGATAATCATTACAAAGTTACCGGGCCGGTGGTGGCACAACTCCAGGCGGCCTTCATGGATAACTGGCTGAAGACGGAAGGCACCGTGCTGAATGGGCCGGAATATTTCCCACCCTTAACGCCGACCGGGTCCTACACGGCGCAAGCTTTCAAGAGTTCGCCCCGGCAGGGCGAGATGGGCATTCGTCTGATGTACCTGCTGGCGATTGCTTCGGCTCAGCACAGTCTTCTGATCGAGAACGCCTACTTCCTTCCCGATGGCTTATTGCGCAAAGAATTGATCGATGCGGCGAAGCGAGGGGCGCGGGTGGAGATCGTGGTCCCGGGAAAGCATATTGACCAGAAATCCGAGCGCCTGGCCTCGCGGAAACACTGGCCGGAGTTGATCCGTGCCGGCGTGCACATTTATGAGTACGAGCCGGGAATGACGCACGTGAAGCAGATGATCGTGGACGGCGCGTTTGTGTCGGTAGGTTCGGGGAATTTCGATCTGCGCTCGCTACGTCTAAATGATGAAGCGAATCTCAACGTGTTGAATAGAAGTTTCGCGGCTAGTCAAACGCGGTTGTTTAATCGCGACAAAAGCCGCTCGCGCGAGATCACGCTGGATGAGGCGGGCAAGATGGGATTTCTGAATCCGGTGCAACACGCGGCGAGCGTGCTCGCGCCCCAAATGTAGCGGGCGGGTTTCCGCCAATTTAGGATTGCTCGCGACCGGGAGTATCGCGCAGAATATGGGCGGAAAAACTATCCATATGAAACAATCCTACGTTCTCCTCCTGTCCGTCACGGCGACCGCACTTGCGTTCGCGGGTCCTCTTGTAGCCGACACTCTCTCCGTTCCGAGCGCAGCCAAGCCAGCCTATACCCTGGAAGCGCCGGCGAAGTGGCAGACAAAAGTAAACGCGGAAGACGAAAGCGTGGAAGCGACGGCGCCGGGCGAGCACGCTTACCTGAGTGCGTGGATGGTTTCGGATGGCGACAAGAAAAATCTCGCCGGTGACATCGAGAAGACGCTGGCCGATTCGATGAAGAAAGTCGATCCGGGCTCGAAGCAGGAGACGATGGACGTGAATGGCAACTCTTTCACCATGGTCCGCGGAACCGGTCTCGATAAACGCGAAGGCGGCAAAGTTTCCTTCGAAGTGGCGATCTTCTCCGCCGGCGGCGACAAAGTCGGCATTGTCTACACGGATTGGGATACGAACGCGCCGGCCGCTTTAACGGACGAGCTGAAAAGCATCATCAAGTCGATCAAGGTCACGAAGTAACCGTCGCCTGTCGGCTAATTTTTTTGCCGAGCTTAAACGCTACGGCGTTTCACGCAGGAGCTTTTCCGCGGTGACGAAGTGCGGCTCGATATCGACGGGAATTTTTCCCATCTTATCGAGCGCGCGCTGCACTTCGGGGCGAATGACGCCGAGGCGAGTCTGCATTTCCAGCGCTTTATCGTAACGCCCTTCGGCCTGGATGGTCATGAACTCGTGGGTGAGTGAGGTGACACCGTTCTTAATCTTCGCCGGGTCGACCGCAAAGGTGCCGTCTGGTTTCACGACGAATCCGCCGGCATCGATGAGGTAGTTTAATTGCATGGCCTGGCCTTTACCGTGGGCCTCGTCAATCCCGAAGCGGATGGTGCGAAAAGCGGAGGCGAGGAAGGTCGTGTAGAGCGGGCGTTCGAGCGTCTTCGGAAGGACGCCTTTGTCGATTAAGTATTGAATCGCGAAGAGAGCGGAGATGTCGGCTTTGGCTTCTTCGAGGGCGCTGCCGGCTTCCTTCATTTCCTGGCGCACGGTGGTGGCGTGCCCGGCCACGGTGATGTTATGCGGTCCGAGGCCGTGCATCAGTTCATGCACGAGGATGTGAGTGAAGAAGGCGTCGAAGGAGAGATCCTTCTGGTCGGCCGGACTGAGCACGACCTTCGAAATCGGGATGAGCGTCTTCGCGAATTTTGCGTCCTGCACATTTTTGAGCATGACGCGCTTGGTCCCCTTCTCTTTCACGACGCGTTCGTCGTTAGGAAGATTAAAGGCGGCGGTTTGCACTCCGTGATTGGCGTCGCCGGCACAGAAGATTTCGTTTACGACCACGATGGGTGCGAGCGCGCCGAGCTTTGGGTTCCGATATTTCGGATCAATCGGGAGATGGTTCTCGATCTCCTGCAACTCGGCGGAGAATTTTTGCAGCTTCGCGCTCTCTTCCTGATCAAGGATGCTGATGAAAGATTCGAAGGCGGCTTTGTAATTGAACCAGCCATCCTCATACACTTCGTAAGGCCCGATTGTCGGCTCGATCGCACCCTTCAATTCCATCCAGGCCACGTCGCTGGCGTAGTAGTCGTTCGTCAAAAACGATTCGGCGCGGGCGTTGAGAAATTTCTTCAGACTTGGCTCCGCGGTCAGCTCCGCGGCTTCGTGCAGGAGTTTGGCGGCGCGGAGGAGATCGCTTTGATACTCCATATTATACGGCACGACGCGGAAACCGCGGTCGTCCGCTTCGCGCCGGATCACGCTGAAAAATCCTCGCGCCTGCGTCTTCTCGGCGTCAGGCAAAGTGCTGATCCATTTCTCGACCTCGCCTTTATTGGCGTCATCGGGATAAAAGCCGGCGTTGAGCGGTTTCGGCGGCGCGCCGAGAACGAAAGGCTGGTTTTGGTCCAATGCCGACCATGGCCCCTTGTTAAGGCGGAAGTAGTGCAAGCGCGCGCGACCTTCAGGCGAAAGGTCGTCGGCTAAATCGAGGAGCATCGTCGCGTTGCCGGTCCAGACCTGATCGAGAAAAATCGCATCGACGATCTTGGAAGCCTCGACCAATTTCGCGAGCACCTTCCGGTCGGTCGCGGTCAACTTCGAGGTGTCTGCAGTCAAGTCGGTGGGAGCGAAACGCGCGGTCATCTGCTCGAGACGTCGGGTATCGGGCGGGCTACTTTCAGCGACGGCGCTGTTTGGTTTCTCGGGAGCGGCGAGCGCGACGCTGGCCAGAAAGATGAGGGGAAGCGTGATTTTCATGTGTTACTGAGAGTGGCAACGTCGAACGGCAAACGCGGCGCGTCCAACGTTGAAGATTGCAGCAGAAACGAGCATCTTTCGACAGGATGATCACTTTCAAGACGCGGCCGTTTTTGCTCGAGGATTATGGGGGGGCGGTCGCGCTTTGGGAAGCGGTGCCCGGCGTCGAAATCTGTGAGGGTGATTCGCGGGAGGAGATTCGCGGATATCTCGAACGCAATCCGGGCCTGAGTCGTGTAGTCGAGTACGCCGGAAAAATTATCGCGGCAGCGCTGTGCGGTCACGATGGCCGGCGTGGCTTCATTTATCATCTGGCGGTGGCGCCGGAATATCGAGGAGCGGGCGTGGGACGGCTGTTGCTCGCAGATTGCGGGCGCGGGTTGAGCGCGGCGGGAATTCGGCGCGCGATCATTCTGGTCGCGCGCGACAACCCACGCGGGCACGCCTTTTGGCTGCGGGAAGGCTGGGAGGATATCGAGGCGGACGCGATGTCCTTCGATCTTCCGGTCGAGTGATCGCGAACTTCGCGCGAGCGGATTTTGCGCTGACGTTTGAAAATTGTCCGAGCCCGCGCCATAACATGGGATGACGGATAATCTCACGGCACGGCGTCTGATTCAGGTAGGGGCGCTTTTTTTGATCGGCGACGGCATCATGGGGCTGCTGAAACCGCGGTGGCATTCGCTGCTTTGGCATTTCGGGCCACCGCTGGCGAAAGCCGTGACTGAGGAACTCGCAGATCATCCGAACACGGCGCGCGCCGTTTATCTCGCAGAGGCCGTGGCCGGGGTGGCGATCGCGGCGTTGCAAACGCCTGAGGAACGCTGGTAAACGCGGCGCAACCGGTGGTGCTGGTGCAGCTTCGTCCTCGACGGGAGGCGGCAGAGGGTTGAAGCTGCGGGATGAAAACGCTCGCCTCATTCCTGGTTCTTCCGGCTCTTCTCCTGCTCGGGTCTTCTCTACGCGCCGACGATAAGCCGCGCGTTAGTCCTCATGAAAAAGTAACGGCGACGGTGGACGGGAACGAGATGATCCTCGTCTACGGACGGCCGTATACGAAGGACCCAAAGAGCGGCGCGCCGCGCAAAATCTGGGGCGACCTCGTGCCGTTCGGCAAAGTCTGGCGGATGGGCGCGGATGAAGCGACGCTGTTGACGACGGACAAGGAAATCGAAATGGGCGGAAAGAAAATCGCGCCGGGCACTTATTCGTTATTCCTTCTGCCTGAGGAAAACGGCGGGGCCAAGTTGATCGTGAACAAGCAGACCGGCCAGTGGGGGACCAAATACGACGAGGGTCAAGACTTGGCGCGGATCGAGATGAAAAAAGGCGCGAACCCGAAGTCAGTGGATCAATTTACGATAACGATCGAGAAGAACGACGGCTCGGGTGGAGAATTGAAATTGAGCTGGGAAGACACCAGCTACTCCGTGTTGTTCTCGGTCACGAAATAGCCCGGGCTAACTGGGTATTCTTCAGGACCAGCGCGATGACGAGGCCGGCGAGGAGAAAACCGACGACCTGGATGAGCATGTAGCCCGCGGTGTAGACGTTCGGGAAGCCGTACCAATTCCAGTAGGAAATATTTGTCGCGACGGCGGCGAGAACTCCTAGGAGAGCGACGAAACCACAGCGCGCGCCGAAGCCGGCAATCCCGGCGCGGGCGAGGAGGAAGACCGCGAGGAGTGATTCGAGAAGTTCGGTCGCGAACTCGATCGTCAGGCGTTTGCCAAACTCGAAAGGCCGGCCCGGCGGATTATACATCAGGAGACCCGAAGGCTTCGTCGCGTATTCCTGATCGATCTTCCGCATCGCCTCCTCCTTCTGCGCCTTCGTCGCGTCCGGCCCCAGACCGGTGCCGGGGAAAACGAAGAGCCCAGGCGTGTCGCCTAAATTCCTTTGGAGAGTAGACATTACCGCAGCCTCGTTAGGGATTTCACGAATCCCCGCTTCGCCTAGAGGCAATGCCATATGCGCCACCGCCGACCAAAGAAACATCGCGATCGCTCCGAGAACACCGGCCAAAAAAATTCGCACTGACATGGTTACTCCTCCGTTAAAGATGCGGAGGATGAAGGGGGGACGCGCGGGAGTGAAGCACAAAGTCGGATTCTCGATGAACAATAGGAGGGACCAGTTCCGTGGAAGATGCGCGCTGCCTGATGACGAGCCTCACCCTGACGTCATGCTCAGCGACATCGCGATGCCGGGGACGGATGGCTACTCTTTCATCGAAAAACTGCGCGCCTTGCCGCGCCTGAGGGTGCCCGTTGATCGCGCTGACGGCGTATGCCAGCGTGCAGGACCGTGCGTTGCGCTGGCAGTGGGTTTCGAAACTCACCTGACGAAGTCAGTCGATCCCGCGGTTCTAGTGCGGGCGATCGCAAATAGCCGACTAGAGAAACTGGCTCTGAGCGTCTAAAAACTAGGCGCGCTTACCGCGGCCGATCAGGCCAGTAATCAATCCCACCACGAACAGACCTCCGCCGACGGAACCTAAAATCAGCGCCGACGCCGGCACCTGTCGCATCGATTGCGCCAGCCCGAGAAGAAGGAAGAGCACGCCCAGCGCTCCCAGTGTCACACCGATGCCGATCAAAGCTTCGGCGGAAATGATGGACGAGGACGTGCGCGGGGTTTCTTCAGGCTTATTCATGATAGGCGTGAGCGAGATTAGCCGCCGGCGAGCATGGGCGCAATCAGGAAGCGCCGACATTTCGGCTAGTCTCCCTCGGGGTGCCGGCAGCTCCGTGGCCCCGGGAAAACTGATAGCGTTGCGCGCATGTCCGTTCCCGAATTGAACGCGTCGTCACCTCGAGGGCCGCCGGCGGCGTGAAGAATACAGACATGAGCTGGGCTTTCATTTCACATCAAAATCCTAGTCATTTGATGCTTAACGGAAAATTTCTTGCCCGATGGCATCCGTTTAATTACGAAGAGCGTAGTTAGAACGAACTGTGGTTTCTGTCCGCTGGTTTGGAATAAAAGCTCTTTCGATGAATCCTAAACCAATGACTCGACGAGCACTCCTGGTCTTCGCGGACCCCGGGTATGTCGACTTGGCCCGGCGAGGCCTGCCGGTGGCCGCGCTGCCGCTCCTTCCACTTCCCGCGTTCAAGGCGGAAGAGATGACGGCCGACGTGCACGTTTTCACTTCGGCGCCGCAAACCGGTGAGAATCCCCGTGTGCACCTGCAAACCGGTCAAGGCTTTGCCGCGCGTTTCGAAAATGCGATCGAAACTCTCACCGCCCTTGGCTACGATGAGATCGCGGCGGTCGGTCGCGATTGTCCCGAGTTGTCGGCTAACGATATCGCGCTCGCCTTTGAGCGACTGCAGGAAAATCGCCTCGTCTTGGGCCCGGATCATCGCGGCGGTTGTTATCTAATCGCTTTTCGCACGGCAGAGCGGGCACTCCTTCGCGGCGTGCGCTGGAAACGGAACACTGATTGTGCCCAGCTTTGCGCCCGCGGCGGTCTCACGCAGGTCGCTTTGTTACCAGTCAAGCATGACATCGATTCGTTGGCGGATCTGCGCTTGTTGGCCAAAGAAAGCCACGTCGTCGGGCGTCTTGCCCACTTCCTCCTCTCCGCGCTCGGCCAGCTCCATTCCGCGCCCATCCAATTTATCGATGCAGCGAAGGAATTCGTTCGCCTGCATGGTCAGATGCCGCCGCCGGCCTTCGCCGGTTAGTCGCAGTTTCGGCCCGCGCACCATCTCAGGGTGCCTCGATTCTTGAAATTCCGCCCTTCCGCGGGGGTCTCCGCGGATCTCTCACTTCCATTTCCCTTCTAATAAAATCTATGAGCACACTAAATCCAGAAACCGCCGTCAGAGAGCGCTACGCCGCCGGGGCTCAAGCGCAGGAAGCGAAGCTTTGCTGCCCGGTCGATTACAATCCCGAATATCTCAAAGTCATCCCGCAGGAAGTGATCGACCGCGACTACGGTTGCGGCGATCCCAGCAAGTATCTGCGCGAAGGCGAGACCGTGCTCGATCTCGGCAGCGGCACCGGAAAAATTTGTTTCATCGCTGCGCAGGTCGTCGGCAAAACCGGCCGCGTCATCGGCGTGGACATGACGGATGAAATGCTCGACGTCGCCCGCACGAATGCGCCGATCGTGGCCGAGCGTGTCGGCTATTCTAACGTCGAGTTCCGCAAGGGCCGCATCCAGGATCTCGCGCTCGATCTTGAGAAACTGGATAAGGAACTGAAAGCGCGGCCGATCACCGACGTGGCCTCTTTCCTTCGCGCGGATGAGCTCGCGCAGGAACTTCGAGTGAAGCATCCGCTGGTGGCGAGTGCATCAGTGGACGTAGTCGTTTCGAATTGCGTCCTTAATCTGGTGGAAGCAAAGGCGAAACGACAGCTCTTCGAGGAAATCTTCCGGGTGCTGAAGATCGGCGGGCGCGCGGTCATTTCCGACATCGTGAGCGATGAAGAGTCACCCGAGCATTTGCAAAACGATCCGGAACTCTGGAGCGGCTGCATCTCCGGCGCGCTCACCGAGGAAGGATTCATTCAGGCATTCAGCGAGGCGGGCTTCTACGGCATCCAGATTCTGAAACGCGACGAGCAGCCTTGGCAAACGGTGGAAGGAATCGAGTTTCGCTCGCTCACCGTCGAGGCCTTCAAAGGAAAACAAGGGCCCTGCTTCGAGCGCAATCAGGCCGTCATCTATCGCGGCCCATTTAAGGAAGTGCTCGATGACGATAATCATCGGATGGAACGCGGCGTGCGTTATGCGGTCTGTGACAAGACTTACAATCTTTATCGCAAAGCTCCCTATCAGGACTCCTTCGAGTTCGTCGAACCGCTGAGCGACATTCCGCTCGCAGACGCGCAACCGTTCGATTGTTCGCACACCGCCCTTCGCCATCCGAAGGAGACCAAGGGTCAGGATTACAAAGCGACCACCGCAGCGAGCGAGTGCTGTGACGGCGGTGGGTGCTGTTAGACCTTCGTTTGTCGTCTAAATTATGAACCGGGTCTCACGCCATCTCGCTGCGTGCATCTTCCTCCTCGGCGTGAGCCCCGCGCTCCGCGCTCAGTCTAACGAGGCCTCTGCGACGGAACGCCTCGAGCGTTTGGAGCGCGCGGTGCAATTGCTCCAGCAGCGCAATACGGAATTGGAAAAAGAGGTCAGCAGCCTGCAGGCAAAGAAATCTGCGCCAGTCGCCAGTGCGCCTTCCACCACCGCGCCAGCGCCTGCCTCGGATGGCAAAAGCGGCGTCGAGAAGACGGAGGTAAAAGAAGAGAAGAAGATGGCCTACGCCGTCGCGGCCGGATCGGAGTTTAAGCTCACCCTTGGTGGATTCATCCAGGCGCAAATCGAAGCCGGCGATGTCAGCGCGTTTGAGGGCCGCTTCCAATCCGGCAGCGGCGCGATCAAGGATCGCTTCCGCATTCGGCGCGCGCGCATCAATGTGAGCGGAGAGTACGCGGAGCAGTTCGACTTCAAACTCGAAGGTGAGTTCGGCCAGAGCGATACCACGCTCACGGTGCGCGACGCCTCTGGTCGCACGCTGGCCTCCAGCTCCAATCGCACGGCCTTCGGCGCCACCGACATCTTCGCGAACTGGCATCGCTTCCCGGAACTCAACGTCAAGGTCGGCCAATACAAAG
>JBDUAE010000247.1:0-3607 GCA_040004805.1 Chthoniobacterales bacterium
GGAAACATCTCGACCGTGCCCGCAGCCATTTGCCGGCACAGGCCCTGATACGCGCCTAACAAGAGCTGCTGACCGGTCTGGCCACGAGCGTAGAAGGTGCGGGAAACCTGCGCGCCTCCGAAAGAACGATTGGCGAGGAGGCCGCCGTATTCCCGGGCGAACGGCACCCCTTGCTCCACGCATTGATCGATAATGAGATTACTGACTTCTGCGAGTCGGTAAACGTTCGCTTCGCGCGAGCGGAAATCGCCACCTTTGATGGTGTCGTAGAACAGACGGAAGACGCTGTCGCCATCGTTCTGATAATTCTTGGCGGCGTTGATTCCGCCCTGGGCAGCGATGCTGTGAGCGCGGCGCGGGCTGTCCTGATAGCAGAAGCACTTCACGTGGTAGCCCATTTCGCCGAGACTGGAAGCAGCGGAACCGCCGGCCAAACCGCTGCCGACCACGATGATCTCAAACTTTCGCCGATTCGCCGGGCTGACGAGGCGGGCATGATCTTTATGGGCGCGCCATTTGCCTTCCAAGGGACCGGGCGGCACGCGGGAATCGAGTGAGCCGATCATAACTGCTGCGCCGGGTTCACGAGGCCGAGAAGAACGGCCACCGGGATGGAGGTGTAGCCGACAAAAATCAGCCAGGCGAAAACCCGCCCGAGAAAAGCGAAACGCGGCGCGAGACGTTTATCATTCAAGCCTAACGACTGTAAAAAACTGGAGGCGCCGTGCGTGAGGTGAAGGGTGAGGAGAAAGAGCCCAACGATGTAAAACGCGGAAACGTAAACGTTTTGAAACCCGTAAACCATCATCGAGTAAACGTCGTAATGGTTGAGCGGATCGTTTTTTAGGAGCGGAAATTGAGGGTTAAATTGGCGTCCCGTAAAATGGAGAAGATGGAAGACGATGAAGGCGAAAACCACGAGCCCGCTAACAACCATGTGCCGCGAGGCGAAACTGGCTTTGACGGTTTCCTTGCGGGCGTAATTTTTCGGACGGGCGCGCTTGTTTTCGATCGCCAGCCGCACCGTGTAATAAATATGGAAGACGACGGTAAGGAAGAGAATCCCGCGGACTAACCAGAGGAGCGGACCGAGTTCGCGGAGATGCTCGGCGTAGCCATTGACCCAGTCCGGGCCGAGGAAGATCTGCAGGTTACCGAGGAGGTGACCGATGATGAATACGATCATAATCACCCCGGTGATCGCCACGATATACTTTTTTCCGATCGATGAGCGATGAAAGGCGGAGATTTGATTCACAACGGATTTGCAGCGTCGCCGCTGGCGATGCTCGAAACTAGAAGTCGGGTTTGGCGTGTCAAGTTTGGTGAGCCAATGGAGGCGTGGCGGCTCTTTTTCGAAGATATTCGAGGGGCATCGTTCAACTCCCCGGCTTGACTGCCGGGCTCTGTGCGAGATCAGGGGGAAGTTGATCCGCGGCGAAGGTTTCGACGTTCATCTCGACCAGACTAACGAAAGGACAGCCGAAGTCAGGGTGTTGACCTCCACTGCGGTCGACGATGACGCCGATCGCGGCGACGATCCCGCCGTACTGGCGGACGATGTCGGCTGTTTCCTGCACGCGACCCCCGCGGGTAACGACATCTTCGGCGATGATGAAGCGCTCGTTAGGCGCAATCTGGAAGCCGCGGCGCAGGACGAGACCGTCCGCACTCTTCTCCGCGAAGATGTGCCGTTTCCCGAGGGCTCGGCCTATTTCCTGGCCGACGACTATTCCACCCAGGGCCGGCGAGATCACTGCGTCACAAGGCAAAGCGCGGAGTTTGTCGGCTAATTTTTCGCAGACCTGCGCGGCGATTTCCGTGTGCTGGAGCAGGAGAGCGCATTGGAAAAATTGCCGGCTGTGCAAGCCGGAACGCAGGACGAAATGACCGTCCAAGAGCGCACCGGTGCGACGGAAAAGAGCCAGAAGGTCGTCGGACACGAAGTCAGTGATTTATTCCCAGGTGTCGATGGCTTTGCCGCCGGCTTTGGTCGCGAAAGCGACCACTTCGATCTCGATCTGTGCGCCTTTCGGAAGAGCACTAACCTGCACGGTAGAACGCGCGGGCGGCTGCTCCGGAAAATAACCGGCATAGATTTCGTTCATGGTTGTAAAATCGCCGAGATTGGTCATGAAAACGGTCGTCTTCACGACATTGGAAAAATCCATGCCTTCCGCTTTCAGGACGGCGGTGAGATTGTCGAGCACGCGTTTGGTTTGCACGGCAACGTCTTCGGAAACGATTTGGCCCGTCGCGGGATCGAGCGGAATTTGGCCTGCGGTAAACAACATCGGTCCGACGCGAACCGCTTGGGAATAAGGGCCGACGGCAGCTGGCGCTTCGGTCGTGGAAATGACTTTCTTCATATTCATACTTTAGAGAAAAACCGAAAGCGCACAATGCGGACCGGCTAGTCTTGCAAACGAAGGAGGGTGAAAGAACGTTGCGCAGTGGCTCCTGTCTCAAGCATGTCTGACCCTGTGGGCCTCGGTCTTCCGCATCGGGCACCGTTCGTTTTTGTGCAGGAGTTGATTACAAATGAACCCGGCGTGTCGGCTAATTGCGCGATGACTTTCGGGGCGGACGATCCGATGTTTGCCGGTCATTTCCCCGGCAATCCGCTGGTCCCCGGCGTGATTTTGACGGAGGCGTTGGCGCAAGCCGCAGGGATCGCGGCGGCGTCCGGTTATGCCGAAAACGCGCGACCGCTTTTCCTGCTCTCGGCCATTCGCGGAATGAAATTTCACCGCGCGGCGCGGCCGGAGGAGCGGATCGATTTACATGCGCAGAAACTGGCGCAAGTGGGCGACCTGCTCCAGTTTGCGGTGAAGGCCACCGTGAAGGGCGCGGTCGTCGCCGAAGGGCAACTGGTGCTCTCGCTCGCGGGTGCGTCAATGGAATGAAACCGCGCCTGAAACCTCTGATTTAATGTGAACCACTCGAAGTCACCGATCGCGATTATCATCCCGGCTTGCAACGAAGAGGCTTGTCTCGGTCCAGTGCTGGAGGAGTTGCTGGCGGCGCTGGATCCGGAGCAATTCGTCGTCGCGGTGGGCGTGAACGATTCCACCGATGGAAGCGCGGAAGTGGCGCGCCGATATCCCGTGCTGGTGGCGGAAACGGAGGCGCGCGGCTACGGACACGGCTGCATGGCTGCGATCGAGGCGGTGAACGAGGCGCGCCCGGAAACGGCGGCATATATTTTTATGGCAGCGGATGGCGCGAGCGATCCCGCGGATGTGGCGACCTTAGGCGCGGCCTATGAGCAGGGTTACGGCATGGTGCTGGGTGGACGGACGCGGCAGCGGAGGAATTGGGTGGCGATGACGGCACCGCACGTGGTGGCGAATTTCCTTCTCGGCACCTGGTGCGGATTGCTGACCGGCCGTTGGTTTTCTGATCTCGGCCCGATGCGCTTGATCGAGCGTCGGTTATTTGAAGAACTGGCGCTGCAAGAGATGACGTTCGGGTGGACGATCGAGGCGCAAGTGGGTGCGGCGCGATTGGGCGCGGCGATCTGTGAAGTGCCGGCGCACGAGCGGGCGCGGCTGGCGGGTGAGCAGAAGGTTTCGGGCGTGAGCTGGCGGCGCAGTTTTTCCATCGG
>JBDUAE010000248.1:0-3589 GCA_040004805.1 Chthoniobacterales bacterium
ATCGCCCGATCGTACAAGCCGAAGCCGGTAAAATTTTGCAGAATCGGAAATTCTGCGAGGCGATGAATCAGGCGGTAGTAGGTGCGCCGAATGAAGAAAAAAATCCGCGATTCCTCGCTCTCGCCTTTTACCCCCACCACTGCCTTGAACCCCTCTTCCCACTTGGCGATAAACTTGGGAATAAGGTCCGGCGGATCCTGTAAATCTGACGCCATGACGACAGCGGCGTCGCCCGAAGCCTGTAAAAACGCGTGATAACCGGAGCGAATGTGCCCGAAGTTGCGCGCGTTCAGAATCACCTTCACCCGGGGATCCTCCTCGGCCAGCCGGCGAAGAATCGCCACCGTTCCATCGGTGGAAGCATTATCGATGAAAATGATCTCGAACCGGTAATCGGGGAGTCCCGCGAAAATCGCAGCCAACCTCGAATACAGCTCATCAACATTTTCCTCCTCATTGTAGCAGCCGCAGACGACGCTTAGGAGTTTCATGGTCAGTCGCGGATGCGAAAGTGCGGCAGCTACATCGACCCTGCCACCAACCGCTTAAATGCCGCGCTCATAAATCGCCTGCTTCAATTGTTCATCGTAAGCATACGGGCTGTCGACCTGGTCGATCATGAGCGGTCTGTCCGCCGCCACCTCACCGAGCAAGGTCTGTCCGCGCATCAGTTCTCGGCATGACATCTGGCCCTTTTGCAGCGGAACAGCCAAGTAGACATCTTCCTCATCGAGAGTCTGCCCTTTCGTGAGCGGACGTTTCGCATAAACGCCGCGCACCAGCGCATCGAGATACTTGATCTCCTCTGGCTCGCAACGGCGCTTCATCGTGCCGGGATTCCCGCACATCCGTTTCGCTTTCCGGAAGGCCTTGAACCAGATATCGACATCGTGCGGCTGCGAGCAATAAGCCGCCACCGGGATTCCGTCCGCATCAATATCAATATGGCGCTCGAACGTGCGCGCGCCCTTCGCGTAGGCGATCGCCATGCTCGTCTCCCAATCCTCAAATTCGTGGGTCGACAAACCGATCGTGTTATCCGGATAGCGGTCGCGGAGAAAATCGATTTGATTCAACTCCAGATCGCGGTCCGCCGTCGGATAAAGGGAAACGCAATGGTTCAATGCCAGCGGAATGTTGCGATTGGCAAAAAAGGTCACGAGATCATCCGTATCTTTCAGAGACGAGCCGCCGGAGGAGGCGATCACCGGCTTCCGCGTTTTTGCGATCCGCTCGATCAAAAACCAATCATTCACATCCGAGCTAGCGAGCTTGATCAGCGGCAGATTGAGTTCCTCGCAAAGATCAACCGAAGCCTCATCAAAAGGCGTCGCACTCGGAATACAGCCCGCCTTCAAGACGGCTTCCACCAGCGTCGCCAACTCCTCTTTCGAGAGGCGCGTATCCATCGTCTTTTTGATGTAGCGGATGTCGGTCCGGTCTTTGAAATCCTTGTGGATAAAATTGTCCACATCGCGGAACTGCAGCTTAATCGTCGCGCGGACATTATTGAACCGGACGATTTTCGAGAAATCCCCGATAATCTTCAATCCGCGGTCCAACCGTCCCCAGTGGTTGTTAGCCAGTTCCAGAACGAAAAGTTCTTCGAAGAAATCGCGGTGAATCATAGAGTCGCGCGTTTTCTATAGCACAATCCGTTCGAGGTCCGAAAACGTTTTCAATTGCGCGAACGGCGCGCCCTCCATCCGCTCCGCCGCCCGGCCGTAGCCATAACCGGCCGCGACAAACCGGAACCCGGCCGCCGCCGCCGCTTCCCCGTCATCCGTGCCATCCCCCACCAACAAAGTTCCGGCAGCGTCCAATCCATACTTATCCCGCAACGCCAGCGCACCTGCCGCTTTCGTCGGAAAAGGCGGCGCAACCGAATCCGGGGAAATCACAGCGCGGAAATATCTTCGAATGTCGGTTAATTCTACAATTTTCATCGTCGGACGGGTGCGTTTGTTCGTCAGAACAAACATCTGGATTCCTGCTGCCTCCAGTGTTGCCAAGGTCTGCGCCACCCCCGGAAAAAGAACAGATTTCCGACACCCTTCCGCGTCATAATGCTCGCGGAATGTCGCCACGGCGCGTTCTAATTCCTCCTCTGGCAAGTCCGGCCAAAAACGCGCCAACATCGTCGGCAACGGCGGCCCGATGTAATCGCGAATGCTAGAGAGCGTGCGCCCCGGCAAACAATGCGTCACCGCCCATTGCAGCGACGTCTCGATCCCCGGAAGCGAATCGACCAACGTTCCGTCCAGGTCGAAAACGACGTTCGCAACTTGTCCCCTCATTCCCGAAAAGCGTATGCGACCACATCAAAGCCGTTAAATTGATGGTAACGGAGCGCGATGCGGTATTCCGGCCACAGCCGGTGGATCAGGAGCGGGATGGTCCACAAATGATCGGGCTCGTGATAAACGCAGACCGCCAGAGTCGGCTGCACGCGGGTGATCAGGCGTTGCGCCCCCAGCAGCGCCGCTGGCTCGGCGCCTTCGATATCGAGCTTGATCAAGGACGGAGCGAACGTCGGCATCACATCGTCCAGCGCCACCACTTGCGTGTGATTCGGTTCCGAGATGAGCCAATCGGTAATCGCCGCTCGCAGCGAACTACCTGCCCCGTGCCCGGTGGCGAACTTCTGAATACCCGTATGATCCGCCAAGCCACAGGGCCACAAGGAGATCTCGCCGAAGTCTACCGGCCTTTTTGCGACGAGATCGCCTAACCGGTGAAAATTTTCCAGGTCCGGCTCGAAAGCGACCACTGCTTCGAATTCTATCCCTTTCCGAAGAAAAGAATCCAGCGTGTCCCCGGTGTAAGCGCCGCCATCAATCAGGCGGAGCGGCCCCGCTGGGAACGGCAAGTCCGCCGGCACGTATTGACTCTCCTGATCCGGAGACGCCAGCAGGTCCAGATCAAAGGTCAAACGCAAAGCAATGTGCTGACAAAAAATCCGGCGACTGACTGCATCCTTGAGTAGGTCAAAACCCGCCAAAATTTCGCCTTTATTATCGCGGTAAAATCGTCGCTTCGTCAGCCAAAATTGCGGCGCGCGATCCAGATGTTCGTTGAACTCGTAGAGCGAAATGATTCGCGAAAAGCCAATCCCTCGCAGTAGCTCCCGCACCGGCCGTAAATCCGTCGCGAAATTGAAAATTCCCAGCACGACCGGAACTCCCGCTGCAGCCGCCCAGCGGCCAGCCGGGCTCTCGGGCAGCGAACAGCGGATGCCGTCCACCTCCGGGATGGACGCGGCGGAGGCGTCCAGAAATCCCAGCACGCTAAAACCGGCTTTGATCGCCGCTTCGCCCAAAGAGCGGCCGCAATTTCCGGCGCCGTAGATCAAGATTTCTCGCGTCGGCAACGGCTCCAGCGGCGGGCCGCCGCTCCGCAGAAGATCGAGCAGATCCGCGCGTGACTCGGCCTCCATTTGTCGCCTAATCCTCCACTGCCGGTACGATCATGTTCGAGAGGAATTCCTCGCGCTCGAGGAACGGTGCCATGTCCTCCAGCGGCGCTGTCACCATTCGGCCGTCGGCTAATTTTTTTGAGCTCAACTTCGGTTCGAAGCCTTGGGCGCGGT
>JBDUAE010000249.1:0-3587 GCA_040004805.1 Chthoniobacterales bacterium
AACGAAGGCCGCGGCTACGTCCTGCGCCGCATCCTGCGCCGGGCGGTTCGCTACGGCCGCACGCTCGGTTTTCACCAGCCGTTTTTCTACCAATTAGTCAACGTCCTCGTGGGCACGATGGGCGAAGTCTTCCCCGAGCTGCGCAAGAAGCAGAGCGTGATCGAAGCCACCCTGCGTCGCGAAGAAGAATCCTTCAATCGCACCCTCGATAAAGGCATCGCGCTCTTCGAAAGCGAAGTAGCGCGGCTAAAAGGACCCGCCCCCAGCGAGCTTCCCCCTCCGGGGAGCGCGGGCGCCCCGCCCGCGGTGTCAGGCGCCTCGCCTGACACCCTAGCGACGCCCAAATCCCCCGGCGCCCATTATCACAAACGCCGTCTCCCTCATTTCGAACGCCCCTGGGCCAAGTATGCGGTGACCTGGAGCACGCACGAGCGGCGTCAGCTTTCCCCAGCTGAGCGCGACCTCGTCCTGCAAACCATCCTGCACGATGCCGGCAAAAAGTACGAGCTCTATGCCGCCTGCGTCATGCCCGATCACGTGCATTTGCTTCTCGAGCCGCAGATTCAAGGGGACGACGCAGAGGGCAAACCGGTCTTCCATTCGCTCACGGAGATTCTGCAGACGCTGAAAAGCGTGTCGTCGCACCGGATTAACAAAGCGGCGGGAGCGAAAGGTCAGCGGGTTTGGGAGAACGAGTCGTTTGATCGGGTGGTCCGGTCGGAATCCGATCTGGAGGAGAAGTTTAATTATATTTGTCGGAATCCTTGGGATTCGGGGGTGGTTGGGCCTGCCGAGGGGTATGGGTGGCTTTGGACGCTGGATCATGTGCCGGTGTCAGGCGAGGCGCCTGACACTGCGGGCGGGGCGCCCGCGCTCCCCGGACAGGAGAGGCGCACGGAGGCTGCGACGATCTCGGGGGAGTTCGCGTTTCGGTTATACGATGAGCAGGGGTTTCCGCTGGATCTTACTGAGCTGATGGCGCGGGAGCGCGGGCTCTCGGTGGATACGGCTGGCTTCGAGAAGTTGATGGAGGAGCAGCGCGTGCGGGCGCGGAAGGCGCAGAAGAAGACGGTGGTGGAATTAGCCGACACGGATGCGCGGGCGGCGACGAATTTTCTCGGCTACGAGCACGATCACACCGGCGCGGATGTGGAAGAGATCACGTCGGTAAACGGACGCGCGGCGGTGGTGCTGAACAACTCGGTTTGCTACGCGGAAATGGGCGGGCAGGTGGGTGATCGCGGCGTGATCGAGGAGGAAGGCCGACAGTGGAAGATCGCGAATACGCAGAAGGCCGGGAATACTTTTGTGCATTTGCTCGAGACCGAGGACGCGCCGGCCGCGGGCGAGCATGTGACGGTGCGGTTGGACGAGCCGCGGCGGCGGGCGATTGAGCGCCACCACTCGGTGACGCATCTTTTGCACTGGGCTTTGCATGAACTCGTTAGTCGCGAGGCGGTGCAGAAGGGGAGTTACGTGGGGCCGGAGAAGCTGACTTTCGATTTCTCGAGCGCCGCGCTGACTAAGGATCAGGTCCGCGCGGTGGAGAAGCTGGTGAACGAACGCATCGCGGAGAATGGGAGTGTTTCCTGGCGGGAAATCCCCTACGCGGAAGCGAAGGAACGCCGCGATATCCAGCAGTTTTTTGGCGACAAATACGGCGACGTCGTGCGCGTGGTGCAGATCGGCGGCGCGCCGAACGAGCTCAACGGTTACTCGATGGAACTTTGCGGCGGCACGCATGTGCGCGCGACGGGTGAGATCCGGCAATTCAAGATCGTGAGCGAAGCGGCGATCGCGGCCGGCATTCGCCGAATCGAGGCGGTAGCGGGTGAAGCGGTGCAGCATTGGATCGAAGCGGAGGCGGCGCGGCAGCAGGAGAAATTCGAGCTGCTGGCGCGGAAGAAGACGGGCCTGAGCGCGTTGCCGGCGCACTCGGATGTGGCGTCGATCGAAGCGCGCGCGACGCATTTGAAGAAGCTGGAGGAAGAGGTGCTCGATTGGGAGAAGCAGAACGCGAAGGCGGCGGAAGTGGAGTTGCGCAATCGCGCGTTGATCCTGGCCAACGAACTCGCGACGGCGCATGCGGGCGCGAGTTCGCTAGTGCTGGAAGTGCCGGAGGCGGATGGCGCGTTGCTGCAACAATTAGCCGACACGCTGAGAGACAAGTTGAACGTGCCGATCGTTTTGGCCGGCTCGACGAATGGCCGCGTGGATCTCGTAGCGGTGGTGCCGAAGGAGCAAATGGCGAAAGTTCGCGCAAACGAGATCATTCAAAAGATCGCGCCGATCGTGGGCGGCAAAGGCGGCGGTCGGCCGGACGGCGCGCGCGGCGCCGGAAAGGACCCGGCGAAGATTGGTGAGGCGCTGGACGAAGCTCGCCGCATTATCGCAGCGCCGTAGGCGGGCAGGCGCGCTCGTTAGTCCGGCAACAGCAGCGTGACAAAGGCGGTCGCGCCGACGCCGAGGCCGAGAACGACGAGGTATGCGAAGCCGCCGAGGAAAAACTTGAACAGGGTCATGAACCAGCGCTGGCGGTAGACGCGAAAGATGGAGGCAAAGATGAGGCAGACGCCCAGGGTGGACAAAGCGGCGATGAGAAGCCCCTCGAGCACGCCCGAAATGCGATTGGCGCCCATCGCTACCAGCACGGTGACGACCACGGCGAGATAGACGAAGCTGTGAATGTGCAGGGCGTAGACGAGGTGCTCGATGTAGTAACGCCGTTGCCGGAAGTAGAGCACCTTCAGGATGAAAGCGAAGACCGGAATGCAGCAGAGCATCATGGTGGGAACGTTGCTCCGCAGGGTTTCGAGGAAGAGCTGAACTTTGCTGCCGTCTTTGCCGATCTTGCTCTTAATGCGCTCTTGCAGCCATTTCGCGAAAGCCGTGTTCGATTTGTCGGAGCTGGCCTCGTCGTCTTCGTCGATGGTGATGAAGCCGCTTTTCTGCGGCGGTTGGCTCTCCGCAGGAGTGGCGGCGACTTCTCCAGGCGGGATGGGCAGAGTTGGTCCGATGAAGGCGGCGTCGGCGGATGATTTCGGGGTGGGCCTGGCATTGGGGACGCGTCGGAGTGCTTCACGTGCGCGCTCGCGCTCGTCCTTGAGGCCGTCGACGGAGACACCGGCCGGGTGTTTGATCGCGGTTCGAATGATTTTTTGCTCTTCGTGCGTGAGGGCGCCCTCCGGGCCGGTCAGGCGCGCGCGGGCCTCTTCTACTTTGGCCCGCTGCTCAGAGGTGAGGGGAGAATCCGGGGCGATCAGTTTCGCCATCTCGGCGTCGAGGGCGACGCGATCTTCGGGGCGGAATTCCAGAGGGGCACTGGATTGGAAGTTCAGCAGCTTGGCGATGAGGAAAAAGGTGATGCTGGCGAGCAGATACAAGCGCAGCGGATGGACGTAGCGCGCGCGTTTGCCGGAGTTGAAGTCGTTCGTCAGCTTCCAAGGTTTGGCTAGGAGGACGCCGATGGATTTGAAGAACTTGGCGTCCCAATTGAAAAAGGAATCGGCCGCATCGGCGAGGATGTGGAGGAGCGAGCGATGGTAGTCGACTGCTTGTTGGCCGCACTTTGCGCAATACTGGCCGCT
>JBDUAE010000250.1:0-3580 GCA_040004805.1 Chthoniobacterales bacterium
CCACCGCAATTACACCGCTAGTTAGATTCTCGAGCAGCGTTTCATTGTAGAGCTTCGCATTCTGCACCTCGGTGAAGAGCCGAGCGTTCTCGATTGCGACCGCGAGCTGACCCGAAAGAACCTGAAGCGCATTTTGCTCACCCGTACCGTAAATGCGGCCCGAGAGACGTGGACCGAGCAACATAATGCCAGCGAGGTGTTCGCGTGAGAAAATCCCAATCGCGACGGCGCTCTTGAGCGCTTCCATCTGTGTTCTGACCAGGGCTAGCTCTGGTGTCGCACGTACGCGATGCAGCTCATCCAGGACGATCGGTGTCTGCTCTTTCTCGATCTGAGCGACAACAGCGTGGCCGCGGTCCAACTCAATCGCAGGGTGCGCCCCATCATCTTCAACCGGAGGATAGAGTTGGAGGAAACGTCCGCGGTTCGGAAGGAGGATAATTACGCGTTCAGTGTCAACCGCCTCCTCGATGGTTCGGGCGAATTTCTCCAAAAGCTGACTTAACGTGCTGACCGACCTAAGAATGTTAGCCGCGTTCCGCATGGTGGCCTGAAAATCCAAACGTCGAGTTCCAGCGAAAAGCCGATCTGCGAGCGTTTGCGAAAAACCCTTGGCGGGTGCCATTGCGAAGGCCACGGTGAGGGCGCCCGCGACGTGGGCCAGGGAGGACATTGACGGACCGAAAACCGGTGAGAACACTCTGAAAACGAGCCACCACACCAGCCCATAGAGTACAAGCAGATAGACCCCGAGGACGATATAAGACATCGCCCGTCGCAGGAAGAGCCCGACATCCATGATCTTCTGGGTGGCGATCCCGTAAGCGACGATCAGACTGAAAAGTAGGATTCGGAAAGGCGCTATCCAGACAAGGCGCGACCGGTCAACAAAGAATCCCAGAACAAAAGGGACGACGACGGTGGCCAGAGCCGCCGCGACGCCGGTGAAAATAAACGAGAATTCGGTCCGTCTGATGCCAACGGCCTTCCTCGCGTCGCGCGAGTAATTGTAGATCAGCGCCAGCGCGGCAAATATGAAATAGAGCGCGTAGGCAAAAGAGGCTTTCCCATAGACGGGAACTGGGAGCGCAATCTGAGCGTCCGGCGGTCTGGAAAAGCGTGCTCCTATCAAGAACGCATCCGTTTGGCAGAAGATGGCGATCACAATCGCACCGACCAGCCAAATCCAAGAATCGCGGATGATATGTCCCCAGCGAGGATCCTCTTCTTGAATCGATAGGCGAAGGAAGTTGGCAGCCGTAAGGATGAACGCGCCTGACGCGGATGCTTGGCGAATGTAAAAGGCCGCGATTTCTGTGCTCCCGCCAGAAAAGACCGAATACCCCAGACTACTGAGCCATACTCCGATCACGCCCGATAGTAGCAGGAAGCATTGGTTCGGCTTCCGCTGCGGATTGGCTTGAAAAACGGCCACGCCAAGGCCCAATTGAATAATGAGAGCCGCAAGGGTTGGTGCGGCTGCGCTATTTATCGACATGGGAATTTATGCACCAGCAGCGTGCTTGCGCTTCCTCCCAAGCCGCGAACGTTAACCATTGCGCACTCGACTTTGATGCGACGCGAGCCGTTCGTGACAAAGTCCAGATCACAAGTTGGATCGGGAGTCTCGTAATTCGCAGTCGGTGGAATGATTTGATCGCGGAAACTCAAAGCGCAAGCAACGATCTGCATTGGTCCTCCGGCGGAAAGCGGATTACCCGTCACTCCTTTGATAGAACTAATCGGAATGGAATAGGCGCGATCGCCGAACACTTCCTTGATGCATCTGACTTCGGCCCGATCCAGAACAGGATGGCCTGGAGCGTAGGCTGCAATGAAGTCGATCTCGTTTTGCCGACATCCAGCATTGGCCAAAGCCAGCCGCATTGAATGCAACAGCCCCGAACCGGGCTCGTCCGGGCCGTTGTCTCTTTGTTTTGCGTAACCGCCGATTTCAAGGTGGATGTGAGCGCCTCGTGCCTCAGCGCGTTCCAGATTCTCGAGCACGAAAATGCCAGCCCCCTCGGAGATCACCCCCGAATCTCGCATTAGATCAAAGGGCCGACTGGCTCTTTCTGGGGCGTCATTGGCGCAGGAGCAAAGACCCGCTGCGGTGAAGGCGGCAAAGGTATGCTTGACGATGGGTGCATCTGTTCCACCCGCGATCGCCAATTCCGCCTCGCCAGATTCAATCATGCTTGCGGCGAGCACCACAGCGTCCAGGCCCGACGGGCATGCCGACGAAACCGTCGCGGCGTCCGCTTGGCGTCCAATTCGATCCGCAATTACGTTCGCGACTGCTTGAGGGGTCAAGGCGCCCAAAGCCAGAGGAGACATCGCCCTTGAACCCCGAAGTTCCGCATCGTGGATCGAATGCTCGATAATATCCATCGCGCTCGTACTCACTCCCATCACGACTGGAGTCGGGCTGGGGAAATCCGATTCACTGATAGTTAGTCCCGCGTCCTGAATGGCCATCATGGTCGCTGCGTAGGCGAATTGCGTGTGGCGCGCCATTCGCTTGGGCTTCAGGTCCGCCTCGATGTAATCAAGCGGATTGAAATTTTTCACCTCGCCGGCAATTCGACTCTTGTAGCCAGTTGCATCGAACAAGGTTATCGGCCCGATCCCGCTGCGACCGGCCAAGAGTGACTCCCAGAAAGCGTCGAGCCCGGTTCCGTTGGGAGCGAGGACTCCCATCCCCGTTACCACGACTCGATTTCGTTTTGCCATTTCTGTTGAGGCTGGATTCTAGTCTTTCCACTGATTGCAGTGGATCGGATAACACGGAGGCAATTACCTCTTAATCAGCATATTCTGGACTTATTCACAACTTGTACCTTGTCGGAACCCATCTTTTTATTGAAGCATCTGAAGCGGAACGAAATCCGGCTTCAGAAATTGTCATGAGTTTAACAGACGGCACGCCCCTAGCTACTATCCCTGGCTCGAAGCCCATGACCACGATTCCCGAACTTCCTCAAGTCCTCGTGATCGATGACGAGATGGGACCGCGCGAAAGTTTGCGCATGTTGCTGAAGCCAAATTATCAAGTCCACACTGCCAACACGGTCGAAGCCGGCCTCCGCCTCCTGCGAGAAAAAAAACCGGACGCCATTGTGAGCGATATCCGCATGCCGGGCACCAACGGGATCGACGGGCTCCGCCGTATTCGCGAAATCGATCCGCACGTAGCCGTGATCATGTTGACCGGTTTCGGTGCGCTCGAAACAGCGCAGGAAGCTCTGCGGCTGGGTGCAAATGATTATATCAGCAAACCTTTCGACGCGCACGAAATGCGCGAAGTCATCAGCCGAAATGTCGAGCGCACCCGGGTGCACCGCTCGAGCGAAATCGCGGCCGAGGAAATTCATGAATTGAACAATCGCCTTATGAAGGAACTGGCGCAAAAGGAGCGACTGGCTTCTCTCGGGCAGGCCTCCGCAGAGTTCGTCCACGATCTTGGGAATCCGCTCACGATCGTGTGGGGCTATGTTCAATTACTGGCGAAAAAACTAGAGCAATCCGAAAAAGATGGTGTGCAAAATCCCACCTCTGCGAAAGAGCTGAACATCATCGA
>JBDUAE010000251.1:0-3576 GCA_040004805.1 Chthoniobacterales bacterium
AGCCCGGTCCACGTCAGGGTGGCGGCATTCGTCCCGCTGGAGATCACCAGCGCAGAAAGCAGAAATGCCAGCCCCACCCGGATGGTCGCGAGAAAATAATGCTTTAGCGCAGAGGGAGACACTACTCTGCAAGTAGCGTTCGCCATGCCATATACGTGAAAACCCCGCGGCGTTATCGGTATTAAATCAGATCGACCGACTCTGTCACAAAGTGCTCCCGCAGGACTCCAAATGTCATCGTAGTAGAGTTAGTTCACTTTCGATTTGCTCGCGTCAGGCCTGGACCAAAGTCGGCCCGGGCGCGGGCAGACGAATTTCGACCGTGGTGCCTTTGCCGACGATGCTCGCAACGGAAATTGTTCCCCCGTGGGCCGCGATGATCGATTTCGCGATGGCCATGCCGAGGCCGGTGCCGTGGGCTTTTCCGTGGGTGACAAAGGGCTCGAAGATTTTGGTCAGAATAGCGGCCGGGATGCCGCAGCCGGTGTCGGAGAGACTAATGACGACCTCGGAGTCCACCAGGTCGGTGGTCATGGTGAGGATGCCGCCACCGGGCATGGCTTCACGCGCGTTCTTGATCAAGTTGCAGAGGACGCGGGTGAACCGGCTGAGGTCGACGTCGATGGTGCCGTCGTAATGGAGGCGTTTCACAAACTGGACGTTCTGCCCAGGAAGGAGCTGGAGGATCTGCTGGCCGAGCTCATCCAGGAGGCGCCAGATGGAGATGTGCTCTTTGGTGAGGGCGGTGTTAGCACCGCGCGCGTAATCGAGGAGTTCCTGGGTCATGGCGAGCATGCCTTCGACGGCCTTGCCTTGCATCTTGGCCAGCTCGCGCATCCGAGGATCGGTCGCCTCCAGTGCGATCAGGTCAGCGGAGCAGCGCAAGACGCACATCGGGTTCTTGAGATCGTGAATGATGGAGTTGGCCATGGACCCGACCAGGCTGAGCCGTTCCGAGCGCATGACTTCGGCGATGAAATGCGAGTTCACATTGCGGAGACGATCCGTAACGGAGCGCAGGAAGTTCATGTGCAAGCGACTGGGGGCGAGCTCGAGAATATGCTGGAAGGTCTGGTCCTTGACCGTGCCGAGCAGAGTGGGCTCGGCCGCGGTGGCCATGGCAGAGCGCGGCTCGCCATCGAGCAGCGCCATTTCGCCAAAAAAGTTGCCGGGCTTGATGAAAGCGAGGGTTTCCTGTTCGCCCCCTCGGCCGAGCTTAGAAATTTTCACTGCGCCTTCGCCGACGAGGTAGAGCGAGTCGCCTGGATCGCCTTCGCGAAAAATGATTTCTCCGGGCAGCTTGCGGACAATCTCCAACTCGGGCGCGATCCCGCGGAGCAATTCCGGCTTAATCCCCTCGAAGAGGCGATTTTGCGAGAACTGCGCGAATGTTTCCTCTGAGCGCGCGGCAATCATGGGTGGGGGGGGTTAGCAGGCGGCGGCGAGCGATTCCATTGGTTTTACAACGGAGAAGGACGTTTGCAGGAGGGCGTTGTGAACGGCGGCGCGGTAGTCCGTAGCGCCGATCGGTTTTTGGATGAAGCCGGCGAGGCCACCCGCGAGCATGTGATTGAGGCGCTCTTGTTGCACATAGCCGGTGCAAAGCATGACGCGCACATCGGACCGGAGCGCGCGGAGACGCTGGAAAGTTTCTTCGCCATCCATCAGCGGCATACTCAGATCGAGCAGGATGAGATCGAAGTGCCGCGGGCGGGCGCGGAAGAGATCGAGGCACTCGAACCCGGAAGCGGCGGTGACGACGTCATGGCCGGCACCGCGCAAGATTTCACCCGCGAGGATGAGCAGCATCTTTTCGTCGTCGACGACCATGATGCGTTTCGATGGCGTCGTGGTGGCGGCAGGCTCGGGGCGGCTCTGGCGCAGTCGGTTAAATTCCGGATGCTGCACGATTTTGCCGCAGAGCGTGCCGGAAAGCTCGACCAACTCGGTAGTCGCAAGAGCAGCGCGGGCCACGCTTTCGCGGAGCATGGCGAGATATTTATCGGCGCCCTCGTTGCCTTCCCAAATATTGTCGAGCAGCGCGCTGGTGCCGGCGATGATCTGCAGAAGATTATTAAGTTCGCTCGCGACGGCGGGAGAACGCTCCGGATCGATTGCGGTGGATGGTGCAGGTGTTCCGTCCATGAAAGATAATTTTGGGCCGATGAGGCTCGAGTTTTAAAAAGTAGACCGGATGCCGTTATTTCCGCTCTCGTAGGTTGGTTTACGGGATTGCGAGCGAGACGATGCGATCAAAAAGGTAAGATTAGTAACCAGGCGCGGCGTTAAGCGGTTGAGTAGTGGCGCCCTGGCCCAGGAAGGTCCCGGTGGTGGAGGCATTGCCGCCGAAGCCGGTGTAGTTCGGATGGTTGGTGAAGACATTAGCCGGACCAGGTCCGAGCACGGTGACGAATTTTCCGTTCACGATCGTTACAGTATTGCCGGCGATGGTTTTGAAGCTGTTGCCGCTGAGGGTGACGTTGTTCTTGAAGAGGACGGTGCCGTTGCTCCCGCCCGCGTAGAGCTTGATTAACGAGTCAGCACTAATGTTGCCGCCATCGATGGTGAGGGTGCCGTTATTACCGAGCGCTCCGATTTTAACGACGTCGCCGCGCAAGGTGGCATCCTTCATGGAGATCTGACCGCTGGCGCCGTCGTTGCGAATTTCCACGGTGCCGCGATCGGCGATGGCGGTGCCGTCCATTTTGATATCACCACCTGTGGAAGTGATCTTGATGGTGCCGCCCGGTCCGGGCGCGGCGTTGGACAAGAGTGCGAGTAACTGCGCGGAACTCTTGATTTGGACCGCGACACCGTTGGTTTGGCGGCTATCAATTATGATCTTGCCGCCCTTTCGGCTCGCCCGGCCGAACGCGCTGTCTGAAACCTTAATTTGGTCGTTAACCATAACCTTGTTGTTTGAAACTAGGCTGACCGTCCCGCCGTCGCCGCCGAAAGCGACTCCGAGGGCATTCCGGCCGGTGGTGGCGGAAATAGGTGCGTTGACGTTAATGTCGCCCGAGAGGGGCCGATCCACGGTGCCGAGGTTGAGGATGCCGCCGTCTCCGCCCCCGAATCGACTAAAGAAGTTCGCATCGCCACCATTGAGCGTAATCGGAGCCTGGTCGCTGCGGCCGCCGCCGCTGTGTTCATCGCCGCCGCTATCCCCACCGCCGATCATATTTAGGTCGATGGATTGAGCGAAAATAGTGAGCTGGCGACCCGCGGCCGGCGCCATCGTAAAAGTGCCGTTCGCAGTGGCTGCGACCAAGGGCGCGGAATAGTTCAACACTCCGGTGAGGTCGAGGGTGATGCGATCAACGTTGAGCGTGCGATTGATGGTGAGATCGCCTTGCACGTTCCCGTTGAGAGTGTTCGCGGTGATCGGACCCGAGATACTGGAATCGCGGCCCGCACTGAAGGTGAAGCCACCGGTCTGGATGGACGAGTTAACATCGAGGCGGCCGCCAGCGGTGAGGCTGACTGAGGGAGCGACGATGGGCTGGCGGATCGTGATGTCGCCGGCGCTGGCAAGTATATAGGGCGAGCCCGTGGGAGGAGGCGTGGGCGTGGCCG
>JBDUAE010000252.1:0-3573 GCA_040004805.1 Chthoniobacterales bacterium
CGTGCGGCTCCTGATTCTTCGCGCTATCTGCGTAGGAGACGAGCGTCTCGCGCCGCTCGACCTCGGGGAGCATTTCGAAAAGATTGATGATTTTGTCGAGCTTTGGAGGATACACAGCGCAAACTTCCACAGATTGCATCGAATTTCACCGCCTGGAAATCGCAGCTGAGTCACAAGGAGCCTGCCGGCGACGACACGAGCGTCCCGTGATTGCAGTAATTTCGCGGATGAGAGAGAAGAAAACATGACCTGGCTTTTTTGGGCGATTCTCGCGGCTGCTTTCGCTGGGCTAACTGCGATCCTGGCGAAGGTCGGCGTGGAAGACGTGAACTCGAATCTCGCTACGGCCATCCGGACCGTCGTGGTGCTGATCTTCAGCTGGGGGATCGTATGGTTCAGCGGCGAAGCCCGGGGTCTGACGACGTTGAGTCGCCGGACTATTGTCTTTCTCGTCCTCTCCGGGTTGGCGACCGGACTTTCATGGCTCTGCTACTTCCGTGCCTTGCAGCTCGGGCAAGCTTCGCAAGTCGCGCCAATTGACAAACTCAGCGTGCTCTTCGCGCTCGTTCTGGCTGCGCTTTTTCTTGGCGAAAAACTATCGTGGCACCACTGGCTGGGCGGCGCGCTCATCCTGTCGGGGGCGATCGTGATCGCCTTCAAATCCAATTAACTGCTGCGTTCGATCGGCATCCCAACGCGATTGCCCCACTCCGTCCAAGAGCCGTCATAGTTGCGGACGTTATCAAGGCCGAGCAGGTAGGTCAGGACGAACCAGGTGTGGCTCGAGCGTTCGCCGATGCGGCAATAGACGATCGTCGGTTTATCCGAAGAAATGCCGCAGCCTTCCTGATAGATCTTTGCCAGTTCTTCGGCGGATTTGAAAGTGCCATCGTCATTCGCGGCAGTTTTCCACGGGACACTTTTGGCCCCGGGAATGTGGCCGCCGCGAAGCACGCCCTCCTGGGGATACTCCGGCATGTGCGTGATCTCGCCTTTGAATTCACCAGGCGATCGGACATCGATGAGCGGTTTTCCGCTTTTGCTTTGCCCCAGAGCGTCGTCGGCGAAGGCGCGGATATCCCGGTCGAGGCGTTGGGTCGGGACCGGATATTCGGTTGTCGGATATTTCGGAACTTCGCGCGTCAAGGCGCGATCTTCGGCCTTCCATTTATCACGACCGCCGTTGAGGATTTTCACTTTGGTATGTCCAAACAAGCGGAAGGCCCAGAGCGCGTAGGTAGCCCACCAATTCGCCTTATCGCCGTAGAAAATACAGGTGGTTTCCGGGGTGATGCCGTTGCGCTGGCAGAGTTCCGCGAACGCCTTCGGATCAATGTAATCGCGGATCAGTTTATCCTGCAGGTCCGACCGCCAATCAATATGGACCGCCCCGGGAATATGTCCGCTATCGTAGAGGAGAATATCCTCGTTCGACTCGATGATCCGCAGGCCGTCATCGTTAAGGTGTTCCGCAAGCCACGCGGTTTCCACGAGCGCCTCGGGATGAGCATAGGAAGTTCGCGGGCTGGTCATGGGTAGAAGTTTCCGGCGGTTGCAGAAACGTCGCAAGAGCTTTCCGAGAGGCGAAAGCCTTAGGCGGTCATCCTGAGCCGCGGAGACGGGCGAAGGATCTCGTCGTCGAAGTGTGGAGCTCCGATTTTCGCGCACCTCTTCGTCGAAGAAAATGCCTTTTGGATCGATAGCCGGAGACCTGCTGCGGAATCCTTCGACCGTCTTCGCGGCTTAGGATGACGCGAATGGGCTGCGTGCCCAGAACGTTCCCGAGTTCCCTAGGCGTCAGCGTCGACGCCGACCGTAAGAATAGCCGCCGTGGGTCCGACCGCCGCCGATCGCGCGTTTCCCGGTGCCGGTGACCGATTCCGGTTCGAAGAGGGCGGTGTAGAGGTAAGTAAAACCCTCGAGTTTCAAACGCGGGATCTTGGCGCCGATAAAGCGCTCGATCGCCTGGAGCGAGCCCAGTTCTTCGCCGTTCATCAAAGTGAAGGCGTCGCCTACTTTTTGGGCGCGCCCAGTGCGGCCGATGCGGTGCACGTAGTCTTCGCTGTGCTCCGGCACATCGTAATTAATGACGTGGCTAATTCCGGCGATATCGATGCCGCGGGCCGCGATGTCCGTCGCAACCATGATTTCGTATTTGCCGCTCTTAAAACCTTCGAGCGCCTCGACGCGTTCGCGTTGGGTGCGATTCGAGTGCAGGACCGCGACGGAATGTTTCCCCTGCTTTAGTCTCACCGCGATTTTGTCCGCGCCGTGTTTTGTCCGGGAAAAAATCAGCGCGCTGTCGAAGTTGGTGCGCTCGAGGAGTGCCATCAAAAGATCGAATTTTTGCTCGGCCGCGACTGGGTAAACCGCATGCGAAACGGTTTCCGCAGGCGACCGTTGCGCGCCAATCTCGATTGTCTCCGGGTCCCGCAAAACCCAGGAGGCCAGCCGCTCGATTTCCGGCGGCAGTGTGGCTGAGAAGAGCAACGTCTGCCGATCGGACGAGATTTGTTCGACGATTCGGCGCACGTCCGGCAGAAATCCCATGTCGAGCATGCGATCGACTTCGTCGAGCACGAGCACGTTCACGCTCCGCATATTCATGGCACCTTGCTCCAGGAGATCGAGTAAACGTCCCGGCGTGGCGCAGACGACATCCACTCCGGAAGCCGCTTCCTCCTTTTGTTTGCCGTAGCCGACACCGCCGTGCACGAGCGAGACGCGCAGATCAGTGAAACGCCCGTAATCGCGAAAGGCGGTTTCAACTTGCGCGGCCAGTTCGCGCGTGGGCTCGAGCACGAGGCAACGAAAGGCGCCGTGCTGAGCGAGGTTGGTCAAGATCGGAAGGGCGAAGGCCGCGGTCTTGCCCGTGCCGGTCTGAGCGGTGCCGATGAGGTCTTTTCCGGCAAGCACGATCGGAAAAGCCCGAAGTTGGATCGGAGTCGGGTCCGTGAAACCCATCGCCTGTGTTCCTTTGACGACCTCAGGCGAGAGGCCAAAATCTTTAAATGACACCTGCCGAAGGTAGTCCGCCTCTTCTCTGAGGCAAACTGCTTATGCCTTCGGCATCGGGGCGAGGAAGCGAGGGGAATTGCTTGTCAGCGTGAGGAAATGTGGACACGCTCGCCGGTTTCAAAGTTCCGCCTCCGAGTTCTCCCTCAAAATGAATCCTTCGGGCAAACCCCTTCGCATTCTCGTTCTGGCCGATACCCACGATCATTTGCCGGAAAAAATTGCCGCCCTCGCGCAAGGCGTGGACGAAATCTGGCATCTCGGCGACGTCTGTGCGCCTGAACTTCTAACGACGCTGCGGAAAGTCGGTCCGCTGGTCACGATCGTGCGGGGAAATTGCGATAGCGAGGAGCGCTGGCCGCTTCGGGCTGACCTCGTGCGTAACGGGATCCGCTTTCACCTCGTTCATATTCCGCCGGAGCGCCTTTCCGAGATAAAGGCGGATGTCGTGCTCCACGGGCACACCCACGTTCCGCGAGACGAACAGCGCGGTGCGGTGCGTTTCCTTAATCCAGGATGCGTGACGCGACCTAATCGCGGCGCGCCGGCCAGTGTGGC
>JBDUAE010000253.1:0-3573 GCA_040004805.1 Chthoniobacterales bacterium
CCGGTGAGGCGCAACCCTTGGCGGCCAACCTGAATGTTCCAGCGGGCGATGTGCGACCGAATCTGGCCGTCCTCAAAATAGGTGCCGGCGGTCAGGTCAGTTTCTACAATAATTCTGGAAGCGTCGATCTGGTGGCCGATCTGGCCGGCTGGTATGGACCCCCTGGAGAATGAAGGTTAAGGGGGAGGGCTGACTCCTCCTTGTTGCGATTGCACCAACCGACCGTCAGCCGGGGTGGGTCCTTAGCACGCCGGCGCGGGTAACGGCCGCTAGGCTCTCGCCTTAAGGAGGAAGAGTGGTGCCCGACCTCGATTTCACGATCGCGACATCGCTGGCGTTTACCGTGCCATTGGCGTTAACGTCCGTCCGGAAGGTGCTGCCATTCACCGTGCCGGCAGCGGCGGCTGCTTTGGTCTGCGCTATGTCGGTTCCACTCACATTGCCATTTCCATTCGTGTCACCTACTAGCACCCCCATCGGCACGGAGAGATTATAGGTATTGGAGCCATCGTTCACACCGGCCAGAAATACCGTTAGTCGCTGCGCGTTCGTCACGCTGGTGAGATTCACGGTGATCGAGGCCGTCCCGCTTCCGCTGGTAGAGCTGACGCTGCCCGTCCCTGCGCTGAGGGTGGCGTTGTTGAAGGTGACCGCGGAGCCAAACGTCAATACGACCTGATAATCATTGGTCCCGCCACCACTGCGGCATTCGATCCCGGGGTTACCAGTAAGCGGCAATGGAATGTCGTAGGGAACGCCGGAGTGCAGCTTCCGTGAGACCGCGGTCGCAAGCGGGCCGGCGACGAAGTCGACCGGCACCGTCCCGGTGTTGACGAAGACGTTCTGGGCCGCGACCGGAGCGTAGCCGCGGGCGGTGAGTTGGGCGCTATCTACGCCTACATTCCAAGTGGCGGAAAAGACTGGGAGGGAGTAATTGCCTCCGGCGTCGGTGGTGGTCGTGGCGGTATAGGTAGCGCTGTTAATGGTCGAAATCGAAGAGACGGTCACGCCCGCGATCGGCATCATGGACGCATTCATGACTGTACCGGCGATCGTGGCGGTGGTGTGGCGGACGCGGAAGATGAGGCCATTCTGATCCACGCCGTCAGTGACGTTGGTAGTGAAGTCCTGCGGGATTATCCCCAGACCGGTGATGTTGCTTAGGCCGAGAGTCCAGGTGCCGCCAAAGACACCGATGTCAAAATTGCCGCCGCCGTCCGTGGTGACACCACTAAAGAACTCTCCGTTCATTCCGCTCCCGGCGGCGATGTTGACGTTCCCGAGAGGCGCATCGTTTTCATCCAGCACCTGGCCGCGCAAATGTGCGGTGACGACGTAAACGATGTAGGTGACGCCGTTGATGTCCACGCCATCCTGCACATTGAACGTGGGGGAGGTGGAAACATAACCCGACGGCTGGTTGCCCTCGTCGACCTGTATCTGCCACGGCCGGGTGGTCATGCCGCCTCCACCAAAGACGCCAAGGTCGAAAGCGCCATTGGCGTCGGTTTGAGTGTTTGAATTGATGTTCGTGCCCATCCCCGCGCTGATATCCCGTGCGAGGATTCGCAGGGACGGCACGAGGTTGTTGTGATTATCGCGCACGACCCCGCGGATGTGGGCCGTGATCGGATACGAAACGAGATTCTGGAGCACGGCCGATCCGGCGGTATTCACCACCGTTGTCACCTCCAGCCCGAGATTGCCGGTGCGATCCGAGTTGACGCGCCAGCTCGTGGGAATAGTTCCCAGCGAATAGTTTCCGCTCGCGTCGCTGACGCCCGCCGACTTGTAGTTCGGCGAGCCGTTGGTCTGCCCCTTGATGTCGGCGAAGGGCACCGCCACTGCGGCCGGCGTTTTCACGCTCCCGTAGATGAGCGCGGTCGCGCGGGGTAAATCGAGGTTATAACCGGTGACGTTCCCGACGCTTCCTTCGCTCGCCTTAATGGGAAATAATCCGTGCCGAGCTACTCCCAGTTCATCAAAACCAAATCCCCACGGGTCGGTGGTGGCGTCCATCACGTAGTTCCCCGTTCCGTCGCTCGTCGTGAACGCGAGAAAGCCGGTGTTCGATCGCCCCTGTATGAAAACCGCCGGCACCCCAGTCAGCGAAGTCGCATCGCGCGCGGTGCCGGAAATCGTTCTTCCGCTGGCGAGGAGGGGCACACTCTGATTAGTCACGAAGCTGCCGCTCGCGACGTTAATTGTCGGCGCCGCGCCGATGTTAAAGACAAAGCCACTTTTAGCGGCCGCGACCACATAAGCTCCCGGTGCGGCCTTGATCGAATAAGCCCCACCCGCCCCCGAAACCGTGGCCGCGATCAAATTACCGTCAATTCCCGCCGTGATTAGAAATACGAGCGCTCCGGGCTGCGCACCTCCGCCCGTGACCGTGCCGGAGACACCGCTGCCGGCGTAGTCCTGCTGCGTCACCGTTAGGCTGGCCGTGAATGGCGTAAAGCCAGCGCCGCTGGGCGAAACGCGAAAGATATGCGTCCCGTCGATCCGGCCCGGGACTTCGCTCGCGCTGTAGAGAAGCCGGGTCAGGATCGCGGAGTTAGCCGTGCCATCCTCATCGCCGGGCACATTCAAATTGCGCTGGCCCCCAATGCTCGTCACCTGTCCGTCGGTCACGTTAAACTTGCGCACCAGCAAATCCCCGGCGTTGATCGTGCCGCTGTGATCCACGTCCAGAAACTCTTCGACCACTACGGTCTGCCCCGCGCTGTCCAGACCGGTGATAGTGAGATCGACCGCGCCCGCGTAATTATTCGCGATCGTGCTTGGAGAAATGGAGAGACTGTCCGGCGCCTTGGGTTTGCCAAAGGCCGAGCTAAGCGCCAGGCAATGGAAGAGGAGAAAAAGGAACCAATTACCCGCAAGAGAACAGGTGGAGGTTTTCATAAAGCGGAATGTGCGGACTGAGGGTGGGCCACAAGACCAGTCTTTGTCAATGACGGAACGACTGGCAGCAGGGAATTTGCTCGACCTTTTCCCGAGAAATAACAGACGGCGCGCCTCGCTCTATTACGGGACACGTCCATCGGCCTATGCTGCCCCTATAATGTGGCTGGTTCCACGAAATCATTGACTCGCAAGTCCCCAGGACTTGCTAGATTGGGGGCAGAATGAGTTCCATTTTTGCCGAGCTGAAGCGGCGTCGCGTCTACCGCGTCGCCCTCGCCTACGGCGTGATCGCTTCGGGACTGATTCAGGTGGGTGGAACCATTCTGCCGATCTTTCACGCGCCGGACTGGGCCCAGCAGGTGTTCGTAGTCCTGATCGCGGTCGGATTTCCGCTCGCCCTCGCGCTCGCATGGGTTTTCGATTTAACCGCCGAGGGAATTCAGCGAACGCCCGACGCTCACGGCGCGCACCGGTACGGCGGACGCTATTTGTTAGGCGTCGCGCTATCGGGCAGTCTCATCGCCGGCTGCGCGGTGGCTGCTTACTACTGGCATCCCTGGCGGAACACGGCCACCACCGCGCCAAGTGAGATCGCCGCGGACGTCATCCCCCAGAAGAGCATCGCGGTCCTTCCGTTCGAGAATCAGAGCTCGGAACGTTCCAATG
>JBDUAE010000028.1:0-12051 GCA_040004805.1 Chthoniobacterales bacterium
CCGCGGTCTGCAGGAGCTTGATTGCATCCCGTAACTCGGCGGCGCGCTCGTAGAGTTCGCTCGCGATCGCCACTTCCATCTCGCGCTGCATGATCTCGAGTTTCGAGAGCGGACGTTTCGAGCTGACTTCCTCAAGCCATTCTTCCAGGAACGCGATCTCGGAGCTCTTCTGGGCCATCTCGGGGAAGCTCGATCCCTGGAAGAACTCCACGATGACGTCGCGCCCGCGCTCGATCTCGACCATGGCCTGGGCGAACTTGCCATCAGCCAGCAGGATCGAAGCCTTGGCGCGTGTGTTCATCATCACGACGTAGGGACGGAATTGCTGGAAGCTCCAGACCAACTCGTCGCGCTCGGTGTGATTGGCGACAAACTCTAAGAGATCGAGGTTGCGCTGGGTATCGCGGATTACGGCGGGGAATTCGTTAATCTGGAAAAGGCTGAGGTAGCGGTGGTAGAACTGGATACCTTCCTGTTGCAGCTCGCTGCATTGGTCGGAAGTGAGATCGTAGGTGTCGCCACGCGCTTCGGCCCGGGCGGCGCGGCGCTGATGATATTGCAGGAGCGAGTCGCAATTATGCGGACGATGGCCGTCGGGACGGCCGGTCATTTCCATCTGGAGCAGGCCGAGATCGATCCGCAGTTGCAGCTTCTCGCGCCCGTCGAGACCGAAAATCTTGCGCACTTTAATGGCGCCGGTTTCGTGGTCCCAATCTTTCAGGAGCGTATTCAGGTCGAGGCTCATTTGATTTTTTAAGGTTCGGACAATTGCGCTGGTTTTGTCAATCGCCACGCGACCGGAGTTGCGGGCTCATAGTTTGTTCGTTTCCGGTGCTTGCGAGAGATGCAGATAAGACGCGCCACGGGCAGGAATGTTCAATTTCGCGCGAACGGCGGCGCGCTTCCGGGTTGCGGAGCAATTCGTAGCTGGAAGCTTGCCAGCGGCATGGAATCGGAGATCGACCTGTTTATCCGTTTCCTCGCGACCGAACGCGGGCTGTCGGATAATTATCAGCTCTCGACCCGGCGCTCGCTGACGGAGTTCGCGGCCTGGAGCGCGGGTGCGCGGAAAATCGTGCACGCGGACAAGGTGACGCTGCCGCTGATCAGCGATTATCTGGCGTCGTTAAAAAAGCGGGGTCTGGCGGCGTCCTCGATCAAGCTGGTGGTGGTGGCGCTGAAGATTTTCTTTCGCTTTCTCCTCGGGCAAGGCCGACTGAAGCGCGATCCGACCGAGACACTGACCTTGCCGCGGATCGAGCGTTATCTGCCGGAGACGCTGAACGAATTGCAGGTGCAGCAATTAATCGAAAGCATCGATACGACGAAGCCGCGCGGGTTGCGCGATCGCGCGATGATCGAACTCCTGTACGCGAGCGGGCTGCGCATTTCCGAGCTGGCAAACGCGCGTCTGGAAAATTTGAACTCGGATGAGCGCATCCTGCGCGTAACCGGGAAAGGCAACAAAACGCGGCTCGTGCCGGTGGGGCGAAAGGCTTGCGAGGCGCTGGCGGCGTACGTCTCGGCCGAGCGACCGAAGCTGGTGAAGCCGCGGAGCGGGAGCGAGATTTTCCTCTCGGCGCGCGGGACGAAACTGACGACGACGCGGCTCTGGCAAATCGTGAAGGAACGGGCGCGCGTCTCCGGTTTGGAAGCGAATATTTATCCGCATCTGCTGCGGCATAGTTTCGCAACGCACCTTTTGAGCAACGGTGCGGATCTGCGCATCATCCAGGAGTTGCTGGGCCATTCCGATATCTCGACCACGCAGGTTTACACGCACGTGGACCAGCAACGGCTGAAGGCGGTGCATCGGAAATTCCATCCGCGTGCCTGAACCCGAGCCGCTTAAAGCGGTGGCGACAGCGGTCGCGCGTCGCTAGACTGCGGGCTGATGAAACGATTTCTCGTGCTTTCGTTCGTGGCGGTGGCGGCGGCGCTGGGACTTTGGTTCGCTCTGCGCTCAGCAGGCCCGCGCGCGACCTCGAGCGAAACCGTAACCGCGCTTCTACCAAAGGAGACGCTGACGCTGGTGTATCTGCCAGATTTCAAACGCAGCCGCGCGCAGTGGCACGAGACGGAACTCTACAAGCTCTGGCGTGAACCGGCGGTGCAGGATTTTATGCAGCGGCCGCTCGCACGTTTGCCACGTGGGGAGAAAGCGCGCCAGAAACTCGCGGAGATGGAGTCGCTGGAAATGCGCGACGCGTTTTTTGCCGTCACCGCAGTGCAAGACGGCCGACCAACCGTAGTGGCGGGCTTTCGTTTCCAAGACGGACAGGCGCACGCTGAAAAAGTAATTGGCCCGTGGCGCGCGCGCCTGAAAGAGAATCTGCCCGGCGCCAAGAGCGAAACCGTGAACTACGAAGGGCACGAGGTGGAACTCGTGAGCAAGGAGACGACGACCGCCGCGACGGTCTACGACCGCGATTGGTTTTTCGTCAGCAACGATGTGCCGAGTTTGAAGGCAGTCCTCGATCGGGTGGACCGCCGGGTCACAGAAACGGCGACAACTTTGCTGGCGGATCCTGATTTCGTGGCCGCTGGGAAACACCTGCCGTCGAGTTACGCGATTTTCGGTTATGCCCGGCTCGACCGCTATTTCGAGAAGCTAGCCGCGAAATTTCCCGCGGACGACAAGCGGATGGCGGCAATGCGGCAGATCCGCGAGGTCGCGGCCACGAGCACTTTTGCGGAAGGAAAAATGCGTGATGTCGTCTTTGTGGGGATGCCAAAAGTGGAGGGTAGTGGTGATTTAACCCGCTCCTCTCTCGATCTCGCGACGAAGGAGACTTTCCTTTATGCGGCGACGATTTTGAATCTTCCGTCGCCGATCGGATTAGCCGACAACGCCGCCGGCGGAGCGAACTTGCCCGCGCCGCTGCGGCGGTTGCTCGCGGCCGGCGCGGCGAGCGGTATTACGGTCGAAGACTTGAAGGCGGCGTTCGGAGACGAGTTGGGTGTCATCGGCGATTGGCCGGCCGAGAGCCGGATTCCTTCGCTCTGCACCGCCCTTCCAGTGAAGGATGCGGAACGGGCTGGGAAGATTTTGGCCGCGCTCGCCACGAGCGCTGAGGGCTGGACTTCGAGCGAGCAAAATGGCGTCCAATATTACATGCAGCCGGCGTCGAATCCGATGCTACCCGTGGCCGCGACGATCGGGCTTTCGCCGCAACTGCTGGTGGCGGGCCTCGACCGTGCTTCGGTGGAAGCTGCAATCAAACGCCATGGCTCGGGCCACTCGGCTCTGGGCGAGACCGATGCGTTTAAGGCGGCGAGCGCTTGGGTGCCGCAGCCGACGAAGGCGTTTGCGTACGCAGATTTGGCGCTGCTCTATCAGCGACTCGATGCGGCGCTGCGCCCGATGTTGGTTATGGTCGCCGCTTTCGTTCCGAGTGTGGCCCAGACGGTGGACCTCGGGAAATTGCCAGCGGCAGAGATTATTACGAAGCACCTCAGTCCTTTGGTGATGTCGCAAAGTTATCGGGACGATGGGTATTTGCTGGAAACGGTAGGCCCGATCTCGCTGGGACAGGCTGTGATGGGAGGAATGGTATTTAGCGGCGTGGGGACAAACATTTTCAGCAAACAGATGCAGGCGGTAACGACTTCCCAACCCGCCGTCCCGGTCCAAGCGCCCTCGCCTTCTCCAGCGGAGGAGCCGTCACCGGACGCGACATTCCCCACCCCTATTCCAACGCCGTAAATCCGCCGCTACCTGTGGAGAAAACCGGTGCAAATGACCCGCTAAATATGCTATCGTTTTCGCGTTTATGGCCATTCTAAAGAAAAACGCGTTCTCTCGTCGGGTCCCCGATCTCGTAACCGAAGAGTTGGTTGCCATCCTTTCGCGCCGCTCCTCTTTTGAGTTCAAACAGCTTTTCGACATCGTGCACGAAAATCTCCGAGTTCGGAACGCGGCCAGTGGGGGTGAAGAAATGCTGCGCCTGCGGTCTTACGAAAAATTGCAGAACCTGGTTTCTCGCGGTGCGGTGAAGAAAACCGGGAAGAAATATAGGGGTTTGCCCGCCGCGCTCGCGCAGGCGCTTGTCCCGCAGAACGGACATATCCCGGCGATTGCAGCCGCGAAAGCCGCGGCCGCGGCCAAAAGCGCTTCTGCTGCCGCCCAATAACGCTGACCACTCGCATCAGCCGATTTTAGTTCCACGCCGTGCTCCGCGATTACCTACCCGTCCTCCTCCACATCCTGGTGGCGATCGGTTTTGCCGTCTCCGCGCTGCTCATCAGCGTGCTTTTGGGCAAGGCTGGGCGACGGAATCGGACCAAGGATTCGGCCTACGAATGCGGGATGCTGCCGCAAGGGGAAGCGCAGCCGCGCTTCAGCGTGAAGTTTTATCTCGTCGCGATGCTGTTCATCCTTTTCGACCTGGAGATCGTCTTTATGTATCCGTGGGCGGTGGTTTACCGGGAGTCGATTGTCGAGAGCAAAACCATCCTGTGGAGCATGCTGAGCTTCGTCAGTATTCTCATGGTCGGCTACGTTTACGCGCTGAAAAAAGGCGCGCTGGAGTGGAAGAAATAGCGCCGCGGTTGCCGCTTGCGCGCTCTCTCATCCGCACCTAAAACATAGCCGCCATGGTGCATCATATCTCGCTCTTTAAGCTCAAGCCGGAGATCACCCCCGCGCGGGTGGAGGAGATGATGATGATGACCCGGATGCAACTCCTGAAGATTCCCGAGGTGCTCAGCATCAAGTGCGGGAAACGGATCAACCCCGATATGGATTGGCCGTTTTTCGTCGCGATCGATTTTGAATCAACCGACAAATACGGGATCTACTGCGCAGATCCGATCTACGTGAAATTCGTCGAAGAGGTGATCAAACCGAACGTCGCGGAGACCCTGCGGCTCGATTTCGAGATGGATCCAGGCAAAGACGTGCAGTTTTCCTGAGGCTGGATTCCGGATCAGCAGCGGCGCCCGCCTCCACGCGACAGTCTTGAACTTCGATGCGCGGGTTGCGTCGTTTCCAGAGTTCCCCTAGAACAGCGAAAGCACGCGCATGAAGAAAGCCATTCTCCTCGCGGGCGGCGCCGGCACCCGCCTGCATCCGCTCACTCAGATTGTCTGCAAGCAGCTCCTGCCTGTCTACGACAAGCCGATGATCTGCTATCCGCTCGCCACCCTCATGCTCGGCGGACTTCGGGAAGTATTAATCATTTCCACCCCGAAGGATTGCCCGATGATCGAGAGCTATCTAGGCGACGGTTCGCAAATCGGAATCCGGATTGAGTATGCGGCGCAACCGCAACCCCAGGGAATCGCGCAGGCTTTCGTGATTGGCGCCGAATTCATCGGAAACTCCGGGGCTGCCCTCATCCTCGGCGACAACATCTTTTACGGGAAACTGGACTTCTTTCGCAGTGCGCTCGCGTTGGAACGTGGCGCCTGTATTTTCGGCTATCAAGTGAGCGACCCGCAACGCTACGGTGTGGTGGAGTTCGATCCGAATGGGCGCGTTCTCAGCCTCGAAGAAAAACCGGTCGCGCCGAAAAGCCAGTATGCCGTCCCCGGTCTTTACGTCTATGACGAGCGCGTGGTCCAGTTTGCTCGAGAGCTGAAACCGTCTGCGCGCGGCGAATTGGAGATTACGGACTTAAACCGGCACTATCTCGAACTCGGCGATCTGCAGGTGAAACTCCTCGGCCGCGGCATGGCCTGGCTGGATACGGGCACGCAGACCAGCCTGCTCGAAGCCGGAAATTACATCGCCACAATCGAGCATCGCCAGGGAATGAAGATCGCCTGCCTGGAAGAGATCGCGTTTCGGATGGGGTTCATCGACGAGGCCGCGCTGGAGCGCGTCATCGGCGCTCAACCGAAGGGCGAATACCGCAGCTATCTGGAGATGGTGGCAATGGAAAAGGCACCCGGTGCTGCGGCGAAAGCCGGCTGATTGTCGGCTAAAAAATGCGCGGCTAGCGTTTTTGCGGCTGCTCCCGGAGGAGGTGGTTCGTATCAGCCAGCAAGGTGGTCACGGCGTCCGGCGCGGTCATGTCGTAGTAACCGCGAATCGCACCGGTCCGGTCGATCAATGCGGCCCGCGTACTGTGCACCGGCGCGCCCAATTCGTCGGCGCCGTCTGAAACTCCGAGCTTAAAACCGCCTCGAATTAACGAGAACATTTTCGCCTCCGGACCGGTCAGGAAATTCCAGCGTCCCGGACGCGCGTGGAGACGCGCGCCATAATCGCGCAACACCTCCGGCGTGTCGGTTTTCGGATCGACTGTGAAGGAAACCAACTGGACATCGGAATTCTCCAGCGGGCGCTGAAGTTCGCTCATGCGGCTGCTGATAATCGGGCACGGGCCCGGGCAACTCGTGAAAATAAAATCCGCGATCCAGATTTTCCCTTTCAGCTCGGCTGAGCCAAACGGCTGTCCTTCCTGGTTCGTGAGTTCGAATTGCGGAACGGCGCCGTAATTCGCAATCGTTCGTCGCGCCAGCTGCTGCACTTGCGCCTGCCGTAGCCAAAACAGAAATGCCGCGGTCACGACCGGAATTAAAATCAGCGTGGCATACCAAGCCATCGCTCTAAACCTCGGCCGCGGTGCAACGGACTTCGCCGGATCGATCATCGTTTTGTAAGAACCAGGACCGCGAGTAGCAGCGGCAGGTAAATGATCGAGGTCAGAAACAGTGCGCGAGCAGACGCGATCGTTCTTTTTCGGTGGAATTGCATCGCCATAAAGGTGAACCACACGCCCAAGGCTAGCGCAATCGGCAGGTAAATTTGCGTCACTAATCTGACGTAAAACGGCGTCCCGGTCATGATGAGCAGAAGCATGCAGAACAAAACGCCCTGGCTCGCGCTGCGCACTCCGGTGACGTCGTCGCGTGACAACATTTGGAACCCGCCCCGCGCGTAATCCTCCCGGTACATCCAAGCGATCGCGAAAAAATGCGGCATTTGCCAGCAGAACATAATCGCAAAAAGACTCCAGGCGGGACCTTCCAGATTTCCGGTCGCCGCAGCCCAACCGATCATGGGAGGCAGCGCCCCCGGGATCGCTCCGACAAGGGTGTTAACGGAGCTGATCTGCTTAAGCGGGGTGTAGGCGAGGACGTAAATTGCAACCGTGCTCGCGGCCAGAAACGCGCTGAGCGTGTTACTGGCGAAAGCTAAATAAGCGACACCGGCGAGTGAGAGGCCGGCGCCAACCAACAGCGCTTTTCGCGGAGACATCCTCCCAGCCGGCACTGGCCGATCCCGGGTGCGGTCCATCATCCCATCCAGCCGACGTTCCCACCATTGATTCAGGGCCGCAGCGCCGGCAGCAGCCAACGCGGTCCCGAAGACGGCGTGGAAAAGAGCCAGGAAATTCAGTTCTCGGTCGGCGCCCAAATAGAAGCCCACCGCGGTCGTGAGGAGCACCAGCAAGGTCAGCCGAGCCTTCACCAATTCCGCCAGGTCGCCGAGAACACTGCTCTTGGTCTCCGCGCGGCGGGGCTCGTCGTCGCCTTCGATCGATAACGTCTTCACAAGGCGTGCGCCCTTTCGAGCGCTCTACTCGTTAGGGCATTTTGGGTCGCTTCGCCGCTGTTGTGGCACTGTCGCCAACTCAAGGCCGAGATACCAATTCCGAGCGCGAGCAGGGTCGCACCCATCGCCACATGCGCAGTCGCGATGTCGGCTGCTTTATTACTCCAGATTGTCCAGGCACCCAGCGTGATCTGACAGAACACACTGCCAACCCAAACGGTGGAAAGATTTTTTAGCCGACTAGAGACGTGCCCTTGTCCCCGACGGAAAATAAACCAGGACGCAACCACGCCGATTGTCACCAGGAGCGCACCGAAACGATGCACCAGCTGGAGCCAAATCTGGCCAGCGGTCACGTCTGATAAAGCGCGGGCATCTCGCATCTGATTGATCTCGGCTAGACGCTTGGGGCTGGTATCGGGAATGACCGAACCGTAGGCCGCAGGAAAATCGAGAATCGCGAGATCGCGATGCTGATGGCGCATCGTCGCGCCAAGACCGAGTTGGAGATAGATCAACGCCGTTGCAACGATCGGAAACCAAAGAGCGGAGCCTCCTCTTTTCTCCGCCATTCTCTCATTCCAGGATTTCGAAGTCGCGACCGCAATCAGAACCAAGAGTCCAAAAAACGCCTGCGCCAGACACGCATGGAAGATGCCGATTTCGTCCTTCAACAACGTTACCCGCAAACCACCCAGCACGCCCTGAAGAATAACCGCACCCAGCGCGACGATTCCCAAAACGCGGAGCCATTTCCGCGACTCGACGCGCCAGAGCCAGACAGCCAGAATGATTGTCAGCAATCCGATGGCGGAGGCGGCGAGACGGTGAGTGTGTTCGAAAAAGATTCCGCCGACCCATTGCGAGACGGGAAACAAAAACATGTTGTAGCCAAAAGTGGTGGGCCAATCGGGAACGGAGAGTCCGACTCCTTTGCTGGTGACCATCCCGCCGCTGCAAATCAAAAACAGCGTGCATCCGGCGAGAAGCCAGGCGAATCGATTCAACCAGGGCGCACGCGCAAAAGATCGGCTCATCGGCGTACTGTCGCTCAACCCGCGCGCCGCGCCAAATAGACCTCCCGCCACGGGCCAACTAGTGTGGCACGCCTCAGGGCTAGGCAGAAGGGGGCGGCGTCACTGCCGGCTCGCCCGCTTTCGGAGCGCCGGGCGCGGGAACCGTTCCCTGTTTCGGAGCCGGCGGCGGTTCGCCCTCGGGGCGCTGGAGCGGGGGCGGTGCACTCGCGGCGCCGGAAAGCTCCACGCGTTCCTTCAACCACGCCTGATAATCCTCCGGCGTATCGACGACCAGCGTGCCCTTCATTCCGTAGTGCCCAAGGCCGCAGAGCTGGCCGCAAACGATTTCGTAGGTGCCAACCTTGATCGGTCGAAACCACATCGGAGTGATTTGGCCCGGGATCGCATCCTGCGCTGCGCGCATACTCGGCAAAGCAAAGTTATGGATCACATCTTTCGAAGAAGTCTCCACAATCACCGGACGATCAACCGGAACGTGCAATTCTCCGAGAACGACAAGATCGTCCTTGGCCGCCGGATCCGAGGAGTCCAGTCCGAGCGGATTGGAATTGCTCACCAGCCTGATCTCGCGCCGACCAAACTTCCCGTCCGGACCGGGTAGATGAAAATTCCAGTTAAACTGTTGACCGACCGCGTGGACCAAAATCGCGTCCTTACCGTCGGGAAATTCATTTACAAATTTTCCCCAGAGCGGAATTGCAAATCCAAGCAGGAGGACGGCTTCAATCAGCACGACCGCAAATTCGAGGTGGGTAGAAATGCCCGATTTTACCCCTTCATGATCAGCCACAGGATTGCGTCCTTTGCGAAAGCGAATCAGGACGTAAATGAAGAAAGCCGACCAGCCCAGAAAGAGCGCGCCCATGAACCAATGGCTAAACTCGATGATGTGATCAATCTGGAAGCCATGCTCGGAGGCATTGGGCGGCTGTCCGAGAAATTCGTTAATCAACGCCAGCGGTGCGCTAATCATATTGGGTCAAATCTTCCTGAGTAAGTTCCAGATGCGGCTGCAAAGGTAAACGACCCTGGCGCCAGAGATGAAAGCTAAAGGCGCCAATCCCGCCCAAGACGGACATGATCGCCGCCATCAGAATCCAGATCGCGATCGCCATGTGCTCGATCGTTGGCGGAGGACCGCCGTTGCCGCCGGGATAATTCCCGAAACAAGTCGCGCAGGCCAGCGCTTGGGAAGTTTGGACGCAAAGGCCGAGCAAGCAGAGTACGAATAATTTTGTTTTCATGTGAAGAGACGCAGTCTTTTCATTTTCTTGTAAAACCATACGCCATAAATCACGAGCGCGAGCGCAGCGGCAAAACTCGTGATCGCCCCAGTGAGGTAAATGGGCGCGCCCACGACCAGGTTTACCCAAATGCACCAGGCACCGCAGCCCAGCGCGAGCAAGACGCAAAAGGTGATGAAAACAAGATGGAACCCCTTAAGCGACATCAGCGAGTGATCGGATTGTACCAGGCCAGGTAGGTGAGCCAAAAAAGTCCCGCGACAAAAAACGCTGTGAAAAGGAGGATGCGGTAAATCAGTTTCTTCTCCGCCGACAAGTGCATGAAAATGGCCGCGACCATACTCACCTTGATTGTGGCCACGATCATCCCGACGACCATGTTCGCCTTGTGCGATCCGAAGTCGACGTAGGAAAGAAAAACCGTCAGCCCTGTCAGGCAAATGAGAGCGAGACCGACGTAGAGATATTTTCTGACGTGGTGCGCGACGTCATGGGCATACGCCTCCTGCTCGGTCGGATCCGGAGTCACATCGGGCGAAACATTCATATTAGAGGAGGTAGAAGAGCGGGAAAACAAAGATCCAGACCAGATCGACAAAGTGCCAGAATAACCCTGCCACCTCAACCCGGTTGGCGAGATGCTCGGGATTACGTTTATAAAGATTCGCCCCCACCGGCAGCCACAAATAGGTGAAAACCAAAACGCCGCCGAGGACGTGCAACCCGTGCAGACCGGTAATCGTGAAATAGGTTGCAAAAAAAGTGCTGTGCCGGGGAATAAACATGCCCGCGCGCTCGACATCTTCTTTATCGATGTGCGCGATCTTTTCGCTCCGCGGCAGAGGAAGGAAGTGCGGGCGATCGCTCGCTGGATCGTTCGGATTTGCGTAAATCTGGTCGAGCTGCACCTCGTATTCTTTTACGTTCGCGTCGGTTAACGCTTCCTCATTATGGAGGTGGCCGGTGATTTCATAGCGCGGCTCCAAGCCCCGCTCCTGAAGGCGATGGTTCCCGAGATACTGCTCGTATTTATCTAGGCGATCCGGACGGATGAAGGCACCGAAGTGGTGAAATTTATCGGGCCACTCAAAATACAGTTTCACAAAGAGAAAGATCACGCCGCAGAGGATCGTGATTCCCATGTAAAGCTTGTAGCGAGTAAATTGCCGCATCTTCAGCGCGGCCCAGGCGAGGACGACGGTGACGGAGGAAGCGATCAGGACAGCGGTGTTCATCGTCCCCACGGGCACGTTGAGCAGGCCGTGCGGCCAATAACCGGGGAGCGCGTCCAGACGCAGGAAAATGTAGGCGGAAAAAAGACCGCCGAAGAGCATCACTTCGGAAGCGAGGAAGAGCCAAATCCCAATCTTCGCGTTCCACAGGCCCGTGTCGGGCCGCGCCGATGTCGTGTAAGGAATATCCATGAAAAGCGTTCGGCTAACTTAGTGAACCGCAGCCGCAGCCGCCTCGTAGGCGTGGCGGTCACTTTCCCGGATCGGCTCGTTTTGCATGGTGAAATCCCGCTCCCGTCCCGGCAGGCTATACTCGTAAGGTCCACGGTAAGCCACTGGCGTGACCGCAAAATTACCATGCGGAGGCGGAGAGGGCGCGGCCCACTCGAGCGTGGTGGCTTCCCAAGGATTGTCGTCTGTTTTTTCGCCGAATTTCATGCTCCAGAAAAAATTGATGATGAATGGAATCTGCGCGAGACCCATCACCCAGGCCGCAATCGAGATGGGAACGTTCCACTCGAAGCCAGTCAACCCCCATACCTTCTCGTTCGCGAGATTCCAGCCCTGTCCGCCATCATACCAGCGCCGGTGCATCCCGAGCATGCCTTGGTTAAACATGGGCAAAAAGATGGCGTTCATGCAGATGAGCGATGGCCAAAAATGCACCTTACCCCAGAACTCGCTCATGCGGCGCCCCGTCGCCTTCGGGAACCAATAATAAATGCCGGCGAAGAGCGCGAAAATGGTGCCCGGCGCGACGATGTAATGGAAGTGCGCGATCACGTAATAGGTGTCGTGCAGATAAAGATCCGCGGAGTTGAAGGCGAGAGGAATTCCGGTGAGACCGCCGATCCCGAACATCGGGAGAAAGGCGGTCGCAAAAAGCATGGGCGTGTTAAATCGAATCGATCCGCCCCAAAGTGAGATAAAGAACGCGCTCAAAATGATCACTGACGGAATCGAAATGATCATGGTGGTAGTTTGGAAAAACGCGCTCACCGTCGTTCCCATCCCGGTTAGCCACATGTGATGCG
>JBDUAE010000254.1:0-3570 GCA_040004805.1 Chthoniobacterales bacterium
CGAGCTTTTTGCTCATGATGCTGGCGACGATGAGCGGCTGCGATGGGACCGTGCCGGTCACGTCGCGGAGTGCGTAAAGTTTTTTGTCGGCGGGGCAGAGGTCGGCTGTTTGTCCAATCATGCACACACGGATTTTTTCCAACTGCCGGAGTGCACGCGCTTCATCGAGGTTGACGTTAAAATTCGGGATGCTCTCCAGCTTATCGAGCGTGCCACCGGTGATCCCAAGACCACGGCCGGAAACCATCGGCACCCAGACTTCGTCGCACGCGAGCAAGGGCGCGAGGATGAGCGAGATCTTGTCGCCGACGCCGCCGGTGGAATGCTTATCGACCTTCGGTGGCGAGCCCGCCGGATAACTAAAGACACGTCCGCTCCGCATCATCGCGGCGGTGAGCTGCTGCGTCTCGCGCGCCGTCATCCCACGAAAGAAGACCGCCATCGCCCATGCGCTCATCTGGTAATCCGCGATCTCGCCGCGGGTGAAGGCAGCGATCAGGTAGCTGATTTCCTCTGCGCTCAGCTCGGCGCCGTCGCGCTTTTTTTCGATTAAAGTGGGGACGTGCATCACGGGAGGAAAGATGTGCCTGCGGGCCAGGGTTCGGGGAGGGCGAAGAAATCCGCGAGGGCAGCGGCTATGTCGGCAAATGTCTCCCGCGTTCCCAAATCTTGCGAGACGCCATTGTGCAAAACAAAAAGTGGCACCTGCTCGCGCGTGTGATCGGTCCCGCGAAAAGTGGGATCGTTGCCGTGATCGGCGGTGATGATGACCAGATCGTCCGGCGTGATCGTTTCGAGGAAAACGCCGAGCCAGGAATCGAAAGCCGCCAACGCTTCCGCGTAACCAACCACGTCGCGGCGATGGCCGAAGAGCATGTCGAAGTCGACGAGATTCGCGAAAAGGAGTCCGTGCTTCAGGTCAGGCCAAAGCTGAGTGATCCGTTGCATTCCGTCGTCATTTGAGATTGTCGGATATGAGTCTGTGATCCCAGCGCCAGCGAAGATGTCGCTTATTTTGCCGACACCGGTGACGGTTGCGCCGCCCTCGCTGATTGCATTCAGGATGCTGCGCGGAGGTGTGATCGAGTAATCGTGACGCCGCGCCGTGCGGCGAAAATTCCCTGGGCCGCCATCGAACGGCCTCGCGATGACGCGTCCAATCCGAAGCGCATCAGCGTGGTGGCGCGCGATCTCGCAAATCTGGTAGAGCCGCGCCACCGGAACGACATCTTCGTGCGCGGCGATTTGCAAAACGGAATCGGCGGAAGTGTAGAGAATCGGGTGCCCACTGCGGATATGTTCGGGCCCAAGTTCTTCGAGAATGGAGGTGCCGCTGCGGGCGAAGTTACCGAGAAATTGCACGCCAGCTTCGCGCTCGATCTTCCGTACGAATTCTGCGGGGAACTGTTCGTAAACCGCAAAGGGTTCCGGCAATACAATCCCGGCGAGTTCCCAATGTCCGGTGGTGGTATCCTTGCCCGCGGACCGTACCCGCATGCGGCCGTAGGCAGCGCGATAGGTCGGATGCGACCCATAGGGCCTATATTCCGGGAGCAACGCCGGCAGGCCTAACGACTCCAGTGTCGGCAAACGCAACTCGGGCGTTTGCTCGAGAATATGTCCGAGCGTGTTCGCGCCGTTGTCTCCGTACTGCTCCGCGTCCGGCGCGTGCCCGATTCCCACGCTATCGAGGACGAGGAGAAACGCGCGCACGGAGAAAAGTAGGAAGGATTAAGAAGACATGAAGCGGACACGTCTTCCGTCCGCTTTCATCCGTCTTCCTTTCCTCACAGCCCGATCGGATGCCACGCAGTTTTCATTTCCACGCTATCAAGGATCCAATAGGGATTCTCCGCCTGCGCGGTGCGCCAGTCTGCGGCGGAGAGATGACGCGCGGCGTAACGCTTGACGTTAAATTCGCCGCCGCGCTGAAGTTCGCGGCCGATTTTTTCATCGCCGGACGCATCGATAATCGCATTCACATCCATGTGGCTGGCGATGTAGGGCGCGAGTTCGGCGCGGTCGCCGCTGAGGACATTCACGACCCCGCCCGGTAGGTCGCTCGTGGCGATAATCTCAGAGAACGTGAGTGCGGGTAAGGGTTGGGTCATGGAAGGAATGACGACCGCGGTATTGCCCGCGAGGATGACGGGAGCGACGAGCGAGACGAGGGCGAGGAGCGAAGGTACGTCGGGACAGAGGACAGCGACGACGCCGGTCGGTTCCGGCAGCGTGAAATTAAAGTGTGAACTCGCGACCGGATTCACGGTGCTAAAGAGCTGGCTAAATTTATCGGTCCAGCCCGCGTAATGGACCAGACGATCAATCGCGAGCGTAGTCTCGTCGTCCTTCTTGAAGAGTCGGGAGCCGTGGGCGCGTTCCAGTTCGGCCTCGAGTTCGCCGCGCCGCATCTCAAGCATCTCTGCCGCGCGATAAAGGATTTGTCCGCGGAGGTAGGCGCTTTGTTTGGCCCAGCCGCCGAAAGCGCTCCGCGCCGCGACCACGGCATCGCGTAAATCCTTGCGCGAGGCGCGAGCATATTGAGCGAGGACCGCTTTCTTGCTGTCGAGGGCGGGGGCGACGCGCCCGCTCTCGCTCCGGACAAATTTCCCGCCGAGGTAAAGTTTATAAGTCTTCTGGACGGAAATCCTGGATTCGCGCTTGGCCACGAAGTGAGGATTGCGTAAGGACCGAAAAAAGAAAATGGTAATCGCGCAGCCGATTCCATGGAGAAGAATAAAAAGATTTTTGTAGCGGGTCACCGCGGATTGGTCGGCAGCGCGCTCGTCCGGAAGCTGGAAGCGGAAGGCTTTTGCGAGATCGTGACTCGTCGGCGCAGCGAACTGGACCTTGCCGATCGTGCGGCGGTGGACGCGTTTTTCGCCGCAGAAAAACCGGCCTTTGTCGTCCTGGCGGCAGCCAAGGTGGGTGGGATCAAAGCGAACAGCGATCATCCGGTGGAATTCCTGCTTGAGAATTTGCGCGTGCAGGACCACGTCATCAGCGCCGCGCACGCTCACCATGTCCGGAAGCTGCTTTTCCTGGGCAGCTCTTGCATTTATCCGAAGCACGCGCCGCAGCCGATTGCCGAAAGTGCGCTCCTTTCCGGGCCGCTCGAGCCGACGAATGACGCCTACGCGATCGCGAAAATTGCGGGAATCAAACTTTGCCAGGCTTACGCGGCGGAGTACGGCGAAACCTTCATTTCTGCGATGCCGACTAATCTTTACGGGCCTAACGACAACTTCGAACTCGCGACCTCGCATGCCTTGCCCGCGCTTCTGCGCAAGGCGCATGAGGCGAAAATATGCGGCGCGAGCGAGCTGGTGGTGTGGGGAACAGGATTGCCGCGCCGCGAATTTCTGCACGTGGACGATCTCGCGTCGGCCTGCGTTTTTCTCCTGCAGAATTACGATTCGCCGGAGATCGTGAATGTCGGTTCCGGCACGGACGTGTCCATTCGAGAACTGGCGGAGTTAATCTGCGACGTCGTCGGTTTTTCCGGTCGGCTCGCCTTCGATGCGAGCAAACCCGATGGCACGCCGCGCAAGCTTTTGGATATCTCCAAAA
>JBDUAE010000255.1:0-3540 GCA_040004805.1 Chthoniobacterales bacterium
CGCCGCTGGATGGAGCAATCGCGCTCGCCGAGGTGAATCGTCTTCCCGAAGCTGTCGGCGATGATCTGGAACTCGATGTGGTGCGGGTTAATAATCAGCTTTTCGATGTAGACATCGCCATTGCCGAAAGCCTTTTCCGCCTCTGTTTTCGCGGCGTGAAACATGGGCGCGAGGCTGGCTTCATTATGCGACGCCCGCATGCCGCGCCCGCCGCCGCCGGCGACGGCTTTGATCATGACGGGGAAGCCGATCTTCTTCGCCACCTTCAGCGCTTCGTGTTCGTCCTCCACGATGCCATCGCTCCCGGGTGTAACTGAGACGCCGGCCTTGCGCGCGGAGGCGCGGGCCGAATTTTTGTCCCCCATCGCCCGCATCGCCGCAGGCGAGGGTCCGATGAATTTGATCTGGCAACTCGCACACACCTCCGCAAAGTGCGCGTTCTCCGCTAGGAATCCGTAGCCCGGATGGATCGCGTCCACGTCGCCCACTTCGGCCGCGCTCATGATCCGATCGATCTTCAGATAGCTTTCTGAACTCGGCGCCGCACCGATACAGATGGCCTCGTCGGCTAATTGGACGTGCAGCGAATCCACATCCGCCTCGGAGTAAACCGCGAGTGTGCGCACGCCCAACTCCTTGCAGGCGCGGATCACGCGCAGCGCAATTTCACCGCGGTTGGCGATCAGAATTTTCTCGAACATAAAAGGCGCAAGTTTCCCGCCGGCAGAGAATTGAAATTACGCGAACCGGACAGCGCGCGCTAGCGGACCCGGAAGAGCACCTGGCCGAATTGCACCGGTTTGCCGTTCTCCGCCACCACTTCCACGATTTCGCCGCTAGTTTCTGCTTTGATCTCGTTCATCACTTTCATGGCTTCGATGATGCAGACGACGCTCTCCTCGCTCACAGCTTTGCCGATTTCGGCGAAAACCGGCGATTCCGGCGAAGCCGCCCGATAAAAAGTGCCCACCATCGGCGAGACAATATCCTTCAAGTTGGCGCTCTTCTCCGCCGCGGGCGCAGCGGCCGGAGCCAGCGCGCTCGCCGTCGCCGGTGCACTCCCCAAGCCTGGGGCCGGGGCAGCCGTTGCCGGCGGGACTGCCGTAAAGCGGGTGTGCTCGCCTGCGCCCTTTTGCAGTTTCAGTTTGAACCCGTCCTTCTCCATCTCGAAGACCGAAAGGTCGTTCTTCCTCATCAAATCGATGATGGCTTTGATGTCTTTGAGTTCCAAAATGTTCTCCTGGCTCGTCGCTGGGCGTTTAGGTAAATCGGTTTTCCGGGGCAGGTCAAGCTCGGCTCGTCCCGATGGTAAGAAAAGGCTGGTCGATCCGCAGGCAAACTTTGAGAGAGTGCCATGAACTTTAGCCGCCGCGCAGCGTTCCATCGGGCAAGTGCGGAGGCAAGCCCGCTATAAGCTTGCGGGAAGTGACATCGGGCTGGCATTTGTCATCCTGAGTCGCGGAGACGACGAAGGATCTCGCATTGGGCGCCGAACCGTCCGTCGGCCGGCGGTGTGATAACCCGCAAATGCGAGATCCTTCGGCGCGCTGCGCCGCCTCAGGATAACGTGCGGGAGCGTGCGGCGACTCGATCGATTTTTGACAACCCTTTGCTCTGGGGAGAAAGCAGCACTCGCCTCACCTTTCGGCGTGACGCAGTGGTTTCGGCGCGGCAGCATGCGGCGATGAATTTTTTCACGTTGCTTCGTAGCTCTGCCCTGGTCTTCTTGGCACCGCTGGCTCTGTTCGCGGCGCCGGAAAAACCGGCTACGCCCCCAGCGATGCCGGACGCGGAATTCCAGAGCCTGCTCTTGAAGACGAATCTCTACACCGTGGCGCTGAATGCGGTGAGCGGCGCGCAACAGAGCTACGAGCGCTACGCCTCCTGGGTGAACATCAAGAAAGGTCCCACGGGGAAGGAAAATTACATCAGTTACGGACTCTACGAGATCAGCGATTCATCGGTGAAGGATGTAACCAAGGCCGCAGAAAAAGGGCCAAAGATGGCGCCCCCCCTTCCTGCGCTGGACGCGGTCGTGGTGCGATTGGCGTCGTCCTACGGCGCGCTGCAACCGGTGGTGAAGAAGGCGCACGATTATTATGAACAGGAAGATTATCGGGATGATGGCGCGAAGGGCGCGAAGGAAATGCATGCGACCATGCTGCCGCTATTCGAAGCGACCTTTGCGGCGGAAAAAGAACTGCGCCGAGCCCTCGGAGAAGTGAAAGCGATGGTGGATCAGCGCCAGTTGGAGATGATCGAGAAGAAGGCGGGAAAGAAATACGAGTGGCATCTGCGCAGCCTGCTGCTGGCAGCGAAGGGATTGATCAATCTCCTGCCGGAAACGGCAAATGCGCCCCTGATTGAGCGGGAGGATTACCAGAAGCGCTACGCGGAAGTGGAGACGGCCTACAATGCGTTCGAGAATTTCTGCACGGAAAATCCGGAGGAAGTGAAGAAGGTGCTCTTGGCGAGCTTCGTCGACACGAGCGTGAAAGATTTCTTCGCTGCGAGCAAATTCCTGCGCAGGACGCTGGAAGCGAATAAGCGGGATCGGCGCGAATATCTGGAACGGGTGAGCGACCTGGCGCAGAAGTATAACGAATTAATCCAGCGGACGAACACGATGCACTGAGGCGGCTACGGCACGATCCGGCCATCGCGCATCTCGATCCGGCGTGCGGCGCTGCGGGCGACTTCTTCGCTGTGAGTGACGACGATCAAGGTGGCGAGGCGCTCATTCCCGATGCGTCGTAAGAGTTCGATCACGCGGTCGGCTGATTTGGAATCGAGATTGCCGGTGGGCTCATCGGCGATGAGCAGTGCGGGTCGATGCACCAGCGCGCGCGCGATGGCCGTGCGTTGCTGTTCGCCACCGCTGAGCTGGTGGACGAAATGCGAGGCGCGTTCCCGCAGACCGACCAAGTCTAACAACTCCTGCGCGCGGCTTTCGGCTTCGGTTTGTGAAACGCCTTGGAGCAGAAGCGGGAAACTGACGTTCTCCAGCACGCTCATGGTGGGCAGGAGGTTAAAAAACTGGAAAACGAGCCCGAGCCGGTGGCGTCGGTAGTCGGTCAGCTCGGCATCGGTCGCCCGCTGCAATGCCAGGCCATCAATGGTGATTTCGCCGCTCGACGGCGTATCGAGGCCGGCGAGTAAATGCAGCAGCGTGCTCTTCCCGCAACCGCTCGGCCCGGTGATGGCGACGGATTCGCCGCGGGCAATTTCGAGCGACACATCATCGACGGCATGCACGGAGCGGTCGCCGCTCTTATAATGACGCGAGATGTGGCGGAGCGAAATCAAGACTGCCCTATCCGCCAGCGGCGCGGAGCACGCAAATCCGAGCGTGGATTTCGCGATTGTGGACGAAACAGCCGACTACGCGGTGGTGAACAAGCCGCCGTTTCTCCTGGTGCATCCGACGAAACCGGACGGACCGCGCACGCTTTGGGGCGAGCTGCGGCAGCTCTTTGCCTTCGAGTTGGCGAATGGCGGTCAGGTCTCGATCGTGAACCGGCTCGATCGCGAAACCAGCGG
>JBDUAE010000256.1:0-3505 GCA_040004805.1 Chthoniobacterales bacterium
CACGATCAGGTGGCGGGCGAATCGTTGCGTGGGCTCATCAATCGCCTGGCCGATCTGTGCGAGCCAATTCTGATCGCGGGCAATCATGACCGGCGTCTTCCGAAGACATTCGACTTCGTCACAGCCTGGGAAACAGATGGCTTCAGATTTCACCACGGACACTGCGCCGCGGGGGTTGACGCTCGGATCCAAATCATCGGGCATCATCACCCAGCGGGGACGGTAACGGACGGCGCCGGTTTGCGACTGAAGCTGCCTGCTTTTATCCAAACAGAGAAATGCTGGATTTTGCCGGCATTTTCACCCTGGGCCGCAGGTGCCGTTTGGCCCGCGGACGCGTCCACCCAAGTGTGGCTGTGTTCCCCCCAACGCGTGCTGCGGTTGCCGCAACCGACGCCAGTTGCGTCCGCTTAAGCCCGAGCGGTCCCGCTCATCTCGGAAGTGCAATGCGGGCAACGCGTCGCCTTGATCGGAATCGACATGGAGCAATATGGACAATCTTTCGCCACCGCAGGAGCGGTCGGAGAAGGCTTCTTCAAGTTGTTCACGGCTTTCACGACGAGAAAAATACAGAAAGCCACGATGATAAAGTTAATGATCAGCGTAATAAAGTTGCCGTAGTTCCACGTGATCGCACCGGCCTTCGTGGCGTCGGCTAGGGTCGCGTAGACGGCGCCGGCGGTGGGACTCTTGAGGACCAAGAATTTGTTGGAGAAATCCAAGCCGCCGGTCAGCAAGCCAATCGGAGGCATCAGGATATCCTTCACCAGGGAGGTGACTACTCCGCCGAAAGCGGCACCGATAATGACGCCGACTGCGAGGTCGACCGCGTTCCCTTTGATCGCAAATTCTTTGAATTCTTTGAGCATTCTCGTCTGATGTCAGTTCGCCACGATGTTGACAAGCCTATTCGGTATGATGACGACCTTGCGGACCGTCTTGCCCGCGACGAATTCCTGCACCTTCGCGCTGGCGAGGGCGGCGGCTTTCATTTCTTCCTCCGCCGCATTCAAGCGCACCACGATACGATCCCGAAGCTTGCCGTTTACCTGAATGATGATCTCGACCTCATCCTCGATCAGATAAGCGGGGTCGTACTGCGGCCACGGAACCTTCTCAATCGCGCTTTCGCCGTCGGGAAATTCCTGCGCTAGTCGCTGCCAAAGTTCAGAAGCAAGATGCGGCGCGAACGGATTGAGTAGAACCAGGAGAGTTCGTAAAGCACTCACCGGACGGGCGGGAGCATTGGTAAATTCGTTCACGAAAACCATCATTTGTGAGATCGCGGTATTGAACGAAAGCGCCTCGATGTCCTCGCTCACTTTCTTGATCGTGGCGTGCACCATTTTTAGCTGTCGCTTGTTAGGCGGAATTTCCTGCACCAATCCCGAGCGAACCCAGTCCCCCGCCTGATTTTCTTCCAACACCAAACGCCAAACTCGCGCGAGAAAGCGGGAGACGCCCTCGACGCCTTTCATGCTCCACGGCTTCATCTGCTCGAGCGGCCCCATAAACATCTCGTAGCAGCGAAAAGCGTCCGCGCCGTAGTCCGCGATGACGTCGAGAGGGTCGATCACATTGCCCCAGCGTTTCGACATTTTCCGGCCGTCTTCGCCGAGGATCATGCCTTGGTTAACGAGTCGTTGGAACGGTTCAGCTTTCGAGAGGTGGCCGAGATCGAAGAGCACCTTGTGCCAAAACCGCGCGTACAAAAGATGCAGCACAGCGTGCTCAGTTCCGCCCACATAAAGATCCACGCCGGCCGGCTGATCGCCTCCCATCCAGTAGCGTTCCGCTCCTTCGCCGACGAATCGGCTATCGTTAGCCGGATCGCAAAATCGAAGATAATACCAACACGAGCCCGCCCATTGCGGCATCGTGTTTGTCTCGCGCGTGGCGGCTTCAGAATAGCGCAGCCACTCTTTCGCTCGAGCCAGCGGCGGTTCGCCCGTGCCGGTCGGCTTGAAATCTTCCAGCGGCGGCGGCTCCAAGGGCAGCTCGGACTCGGCCAAGGCCTCATGTTTGCCTTCTCGCCAAACGATCGGAAAAGGTTCGCCCCAATAGCGCTGACGCGAGAAGAGCCAATCACGGAGCTTGTAGTTGATTGTGCGCCTGCCATGGCCGCGCTCTTCGAGCCAGCGAATGATTTTTTCTTTCGCGTCGACTGTCGGCAAACCCTCGAGCAATGGCGAATTGATCGCCGCACCCTCGCCTACGTAGCCGACATTTTCAGCGCCAGTCGGAGCCTGCACCACGGCCCGCACCGGCAAATCATAACGCTGCGCAAACTCCAAATCCCGGGCGTCGTGCGCCGGAACCGCCATAATCGCCCCGGTGCCGTAACCCATCAGCACGTAGTCAGCGATCCAAATCGGGACGCGCTCACCGTTCACGGGATTGATCGCGTAGGATCCGGTAAAGACGCCCGATTTTTCTTTCGCGAGGTCGGTTCGCTCCAGATCCGATTTCGCGGCGACCTGCTCGCGATACTCCTGCACCGCACTCTTTTGTTCGCTGACCGCAATTGAATCCACCAGCGGATTCTCCGGCGCGAGCACCATGTAAGTAGCCCCGTAGAGAGTATCGGGACGCGTCGTGAAGACGGTAATGCCGACTCCACTTTCCGCCGGCTCGAGCTCCTTGCCAGCATCAGCCACCGTAAACTGCACCTCCGCGCCCTCGCTTTTTCCAATCCAATTTCGCTGCAAAAGCTTGATCCCAACCGGCCAGTCGAGCGGCTCAAGTTCGTCCATCAAACGTTCCGCGAATGCAGTGATCCGCAGCATCCATTGCCGCATCGGTCGCCTAACGACCGAAAATCCTCCGACTTCGCTTTTGCCGTCGATCACTTCTTCATTGGCCAGAACGGTGCCGAGTTCCGGACACCAATTGACCGCGACACTGGCGACGTAGGCGAGGCGGACGGAATCGGGATCGTCGCCGCGATAAGTGGAAATCGGCTCGGCCCGCTGCGTCTCCGAATTAAACCAAGAATTGTAAATCTGGAGGAAAATCCACTGCGTCCAACGGAAGAAGCGCGGATCGGCCGTGCTCACTTCCCGCTCCCAATCGTAGGAAAAACCGATCCGCTTCAGCTGCATTCTGAACTTCGCAATATTGGCGCGGGTCGTGATCTCCGGGTGCTGCCCGGTCTTGATCGCATACTGCTCGGCCGGCAGACCAAAAGCATCCCACCCCATTGGATGCAAGACATTGAACCCAGAAGCGCGTTTGTAGCGCGCGACGATATCGGTCGCGGTGTAACCCTCGGGATGTCCCACGTGGAGCCCAGCGCCGCTCGGATAGGGAAACATGTCCAGGATGTAGAACTTCGGCTTCGTGGAATCGAAGCCTGCTTCGCCCGGATTCGGTGCGTGGAAGGCGCGGGATTCTTCCCATAGGCTTTGCCACTTCGGCTCGATCTGATCGAATGGATAAGGTTTACGGCGTTCGCTCATGAAAACAGATAGACAGGATTAACAGGATTCGCAGGATTGTCGCAGAC
>JBDUAE010000257.1:0-3500 GCA_040004805.1 Chthoniobacterales bacterium
CGTTTTTGATCACTTCGTTAATGGAAGCGGTGTGGCTCCCTTTCGCAGGATCGAGAACGGAAACCTCGTTGATAATTCTGTTCACGCGCGCCTCGGTCAACGGGCCGGCGTGGAGTCGGGCGGCCGTGAAGCTAACCAAGAGCGCCGCGCAGATCCGGCCTAAAGAGGAAATTTTCACTCTTCACGTAAAAGCAGAGAATGTGCCCTCCAGCGGTTTGTTCGCGGGTATTCTTGGGCGAGTCGCCCCGCTCGCGCATATGTTAGTAACCGGGCGCGGCGCTAAGCGGTTGGGTGGTGGCGCCTTGGCCGGAAAAGGTACCGGTGGTGGAGCCGTTCCCACCGAAGCCGGAATAGTTCGCCTGATTGGTGAAGACGCTGGCCGGTCCCGGGCCGCTGATGGTGACCGTCTTCCCGTTGAAGATGGTAACGGCGTCGGCTGCGATCGTTTTCACACTATTGCCGCTTAAGGTTACATTCTCGGTAAAGTTGACGTGGCCGTTGCTGCCGCCCGCGTAGAGCTTGATCTGCGAATCGGCATTGATCGTGCCACCTCCGACATTCAAGGTGCCGTTATTGCCGAGCGCGCCCGCTTTTACGATGTCGCCGTGCAAGGTTGCGTTACTTAAGGTAACGACTCCGCTGCCGCCGTTGTTGGTGATTTCGACGGTGCCGCGGTCCGCTTTGGCAGTGCCGCTCATGTTGATGTCGCCGCCAGCGGAAATGATCTTGATCGAGCCTCCGGGGCCGGGTGCGGCATTGCTGAGGAGCGCGAGCAATTGCGCGCTGCTGCTGACGTTGATGGCCGAGCCCGTGGTGCGTTTGCTGGTGAGATTAATATTACCGCCGCGGGAGCTCCTGCTTGCACCGCTGCTCTCGGAGACTTTGATGGTCGAGCTAACGGCGACGGTTGCGTTCGATGTCACATTGACCGTGCCGCCGTTGCCGCCGGTGAGGAGGAAGATCGGATTCGCGCCGGTGGTGGCGCTGATCGTTTTATTGATCGTGACATCCCCCGCGAGGGGCGCGGCGGTGGTGCCAAGGTTGAGCGTGCCGCCATCGCCACCGACCAGGCCGAGCAAACTGCCGTCGCCGCCATCCACATTGACGCCGTTGACGCCTCCAGGCGTGCTGTCGAAGAGCAAAGACGGAGCCTGCAAAGTAAGCGTGGCACCGGCCGCATTGCTGCTGCCCGAATAATTAATCCCGTTACCGGCTGCGATGGAAAACGCGTTGATGCTATAAGTGCCGCTGGTGCCAAGGATCGCGCCGCCGGCGGAGAGTTGATTCGTCGCGCCGAGGTTGTTGGCGAAAAGATTGCCCGTAGTGATGATGTCGTCGAAACCGGTAAGATTGAATCCGGTGGCATCGATTCCGCCCGCGCCGATCTGGAGGCGGCCGCCTCCGACAAGAGCCAGCGACTTCGTGGTGCTGAAGCTGGGCGCAAATGCGAAAAAGAGATTGGGCGTGGCGACGCCACTTTTTAGGTTGATCGCCGTGTCCGAAGCGAGCTGAAGGAAGTTGGCTGTCACGGTTCCGTTAAGGTTCATCGTTCCCACGGAGTGGAAGACCACGCGGTTGGCCGTGATGTTGCCTCCGACGCCAAGGCTGAGACTGCCGCCCGAGTCGATGTAGAAGGAGGCGCTGGGAGTATTGATGTTGCTATTGAACGTCAAGGCGCTGTTCCCGCGCTGATAGAACTGAAGGAACTTAAAGGTCGTCCCGGTGGCGGAGAAGGTGGTCGAGTTCAGGGAGATCGAACCGTTGTTCGTCGCAAGAGTGAATGAACCGAGGGTGCTGAGATTCATTGTTAAGGAGCCGCTGATGCCGCTATCGCCGATCAAGGCTACATCAATCGGGCCGTTGAGTTGCAGAGTCGGGGCGCCGGTGAAAGTGATCGAACTGAAGCGAATAACCGCGACGCCATTCCCACTTGGGAATGTTTGGTCGTAGTTCATCCCGAAACGGCTATCGAACCCGCTCTCCGCATCGAAGGCGGTGCTGTTGCCGAAGACGAACCAGGAGGCCGGACCGTCCAAGGCCGCGCCCTTATAGAAAGAGCCGGGGGCGTTGAGGCCGCCCAGGTTAATCCTGGGCTGCAGGGTTTCGATGTTGTTCGCGGCACTAAGACTGACCGCGGCGTTCACGGGTGGAGGTGAATCAAGCGTCGCGATCGGAGACGGTACTGGGGTTGCACCCGGGTTTGGAGTCGGCAGAGGAGTGGCCGATGGCGGCGGAGTCGCCGTAGGCAATGGTGTCGGAGTCGCGGTTGGCGTCGGCGTTGCGGTTGGCGTCGGCGTTGCGGTTGGCGTCGGCGTTGCGGTTGGTGTCGGCGTTGCGGTTGGTGTCGGCGTCGGCGTCGCAGTTGGCGTCGGCGTCGCGGTTGGGGTTGCGCTCGGAGTCGGTGTCGCTGACGGCGTGGCACTCGGTGCCGGAGTTACCGAAGGCGTCGCGCTCGGGCCTGGCGTCGCTGACGGGGTCGCGCTCGGAAGGGGCGTGATGGAAGGAGACGGCGTCGGCGAGGGCTCGATGCCTTTATTCGAAGCCAAGAGGAAGGGATCGCCGTTTTTTCGGTCCTCAATTTGCTCGATGAGCTTATCGCCAGCCATCGTGACATTGGTTCCGCCCCCGAGGATGACGAGGTTGGTGTTGACCAGATTGTTGTGGTCCTTCTGCTTGGCTTGCCCGGCGATTTCCTCGTTGATGAGCGGCAGGCTGGGCAGCGGCATCTCATGGGGCCCCATCCGGACCAGGGACGAGGTCTTGATCACGGTGGCGAGATCGACGGAAACCGGGTTGGGGATGCGGCGATCGTTCGGGTTCATGATAACCATCTTCCCCGGCAACAAGAGCAGCGAATCGCCAAAGGTGCCGTTCACACTGAGGCGCAGGCTGCCTTCCAGGACGACGACCTTGATGCTCTTGTTCGGGTGGTATTCCATCATGATGGTGGTGCCAGTGATGGATGCGGTCACCGCGGCGGTGTGGATCTGGGCGCCGCCGATGCCTTTCGGGACCTGTAGGAGCATCGAGCCTTCTTTAAGGTCCATCTCGCGCGTCCCGGGCTTAAAGCTAAAGAAGCTTTCCGGGCCGAGGCGGGTCAGGGTGTTGTCTTGAAAGAGCAACTCGGACCGAGATTTCACGCCGGTCTTGAGGCCGATCTCGTTTTTGATCACTTCGTTGATCGAAGCGGTGTGGCTCCCTTTCGCAGGGTCGAGGACGGTGACCTGATTGATAATCCTGTTCACGCGCGCCTCGGTCAACGGGCCGGCCTGAAGTCGGGCGGCCGTGAAGGTAACCAAGAGCGCCGCGCAGATCGGGCCTGAAGAGGAAAATCTCACTCTTCACGTAAAAGCAGAGCATGTGCCCCCGGCGGCTTATTCGCCGGTATTACGGCAAGAGGCTTTAGAAGCGGAGAGATAGGCCCACCGTCGCGCCACTCGTCACAACATCATAATCGAAAACCGTCCGGTCCGAGCGGTTTATGCCATAGCTGAAGGAAG
>JBDUAE010000258.1:0-3494 GCA_040004805.1 Chthoniobacterales bacterium
GAAGAATGGCGCACGATCGTGGGCGTGGTGCCGGATACGCTGATGCAGGGGCCGTTTAACCAGCAAACCGATGCCGCCGGGTTCTACATTCCTCTTTTGGGAGTGCCGCCCGCGCCGCAGTTCGTGACCGTGGTGGTGAAGCCGCATCCGGGGCAGCGTGCGGAAACTCTCGCCACCCCGCTGAGTCAAGCGGTCTCACAAATCGACGCCAATCTCCCAGTCTACTTCGGCGGGACGCCAGCGCGGTTGCACGACGAGATTCTAGGTGTGAATCGGATCACGGCATCACTGTTTACTATCTTCGGAGTGGTGGCGGTGCTGCTTTCCTCCGTCGGACTTTATGGCGTGATGAGTTTTTCAGTGAACCAGCGCACGCAGGAATTCGGGATTCGGATGGCGCTGGGGGCGGATGCACCTGTCATCCTGCGGATGGTGATGTCGGAGGGCGCATGGCAGCTTGTTATTGGGTTGTTTATCGGAGTCGGAGGGACGGCCTTTTTGCTTTGGATGATTGGGGCCGCGGCGCTCCAGAATTTCCTCTTCCGGGTCAATACCTTCGACACGTTGTGGATCTTTACGGCGGTCGCCGCGGTGCTCTCGGCGGTGGCCGCGATCTCGTGTTTCGTGCCTGCCCGACGCGCGACGAGGGTAAATCCGATCGTGGCACTGCGCGCGCAGTGAGCGCCGGCTAACGAGTAAAGAAAAAAAGCAAGATCGTGCCGAGCAGAAGGGCCACGGCGGTGAGCCACCAGATCAACCGCAGCCCCGGGGGTTTTATCGAAGAGCCGAACTCACGGTCGACAAATTCACCGTAGTCGAAATCGTCCTCCGCCTCGCCGAGAGCGTCCTGGCTGGCGGCGTCGGTGCGCCAGCCGGAATTGTGATCCGCACCACACTCGGCACAGGCGTGCGCGCGGGGCGGGACCTCGTCGCCGCAGACGGGACAGATCTCCGGCGGCTTGATTCGCTGGCCTCTATTCATGGTACGGTGGTTGCACTTTCGGGGTCGTCGGCGTTGACCGCGGTGCGACCCGCTGCCAGCCTGCACCGATGGCGCAGCGGGAGCGATATTTCTTTGTTTGTACGAATCGGCGCGCGGATGGGAATGAGAAGGGGTCGTGCGCAGCGCGGGGTTCGGAAGGGGTGCAGGAGGCGCTGAAAGAACAATTGAAAATGGCGGGGATGGCGCCGCTGCAAGCACGGGCCTGTCGTTCGAGCTGTCTCGATCAGTGTTCCTTTGGTGTGACCATCCTGGTCGAGCCCGACCACTTTTTTTACGGCAATGTGACCGCGGCCGATGTGCCAGAGATTGTGCGCGCGACCGCGGCGGGGGAGCGAGTCGAGCGCCTCGTCCTCACGCCGGAGGAACTGGCGCGGGGTTGATTTTTCTGCTCACGTAGAATCTGGGCGCCGTGGCGAAAAATAAGCGCCCGCCGGACGAGACCGGCGGGCGCCGTGGGACCTAACCTGGACTGGGGGGATCCGCCGCTTCCGCGACTGAATCCAGGACTGCGTTGTCTAATACGGGAACTGGAGAGAGAGGTTCGCGGAAAAATGAATATTTCTCGCGGGCATCGACGATTTCGGGTTCAACAATCGATTTCCGTGCAGGCGCCTGGCCCGACCCCGGGGCGACTCTTCAATGCCCGGCGAAAAGTAGCGCATCGAGGGAATATTGTCCGGGCCCGAGGAGCATGAGAGCGAGCATGAGGATGGCAAGATTCAGCGCGTATTCGTTTCCTGGAGGATTATTTGTGATCAAATAGCCGCCGCCTTTGTGCCCGGTCACTGCCGCCACCAGCATCGCCACGAGAAGGAAGAAGGCTGCGACGCGAGTACCGAGCCCGAGAGCAATCAAGCTGCCCCCGGCCACTTCCGTAAGCATCGCCGCGCGCGCCTGCAGGGCAGGGAAGGGGAAGCCAAGAGATTTTAGCCAGGAAGTAAAACCCGCCATATTGCCGGGACCAACGAGCCCGAGCTTCCCCATTCCGTGGACCACGAAACAGATGCCGAAAGCAATCCGGAGAATGAGGATTGCGAGATCAATGAGAGGCGGAGTGGAGGTGGTAAGAAAAGCGGGTGAGATCACTTCTCGGAATCCAGCCAGAAGCGAAAGCAGGGGTCGAGCGCAAAGCGCACGTGGAAGCGAAAACTCCGGGATGCGGCTCCGGAAGGTTGGACGTGGGCAAACAAAAACGGCGGCTGTGTTATCACAGCCGCCGCTTGATTTTCAGAGCTGGCGAAAACGCCGAGGAGATCGGGCCCTATTGTCCGGGGTCTCCATACCAACCAGCCACGTCGGCCACGAGATCGGTGTCGCCCGCGTTGTTAAAGAAGTCGACCTGGCCGCCCGCGCCGACTTTGACGATGACCAAATTGGCCCGGACATCATTCAACGGGACATTGAGGTTCGAGGCGAGAGGCCTGGTTTCGCCCGTGGGCCACGCGGTCACAAACGTCCGCGCCGCCGAAGGCCGAACCGCCGCGACGTTGAGCACAACTGCGGTGACGCCCGTGGCCGGGACGCCGCCGATGCCGGTGACGGTGACGCTGCGTGAACCGCCCGCCTCGACCCGACCCTGCGGGCCCGGGCCGAAACGCGTATCCCAGATGCGACTGGGCGAGACGCTGTTAAGGCTGGAACCGGTGCTGCCGAAATAGCCGGCCACATCGGCGAGGAGGTCCACGTCGCCGGCGTTATTGAAGAAGCTCACCTGTCCATTGGCGCCGACTTTGACGATGACCAGATTGGGTCTCACGTCGCCGGCGGGCACGTTCAGGTTCGAGGCCAAAGGCTGGGCTTCCCCGGCTGGCCAGGCGGTGATGAATGTCCTCGCGGAAGGCGAGACGGCGGTGACGTTTAAGACCACGGCAGTGACTCCGGTCGCAGGAACTCCGCCCACGCCCGTGACCGTGAGGTTGCGCGACCCGCCAGCCTCTATCCGACCGGTCGGCCCGGGGCCGGAGCGGGTGTCCCAGAGACGGGCCGGAGAAATGGAGGTGAATTTCTCGCCGCCAGTTTGGCCATACCAGCCCGCGACGTCGGCGGCAAAGTCGACGTTTCCGGCATTGTTGAAGACGTTGATTTGGCCACCGGCGCCTAATTTTACGATGACGAGATTAGGACGCACATCTCCCGGCGGAACATTGAGGTTGGCGGCCAACGGCTGAGCTTCGCCCGCGGGAAACACCGTGACGAAGGTCTGCGAAGTAGGATTGATCGCCGCCAGGTTCAACACCACGGCGGTGACGCCGGTCACCGGCACTCCGCCGACACCCGTGATCTGCACCGTCCGGGTTTGTCCAGGGCCGCTCTGACCCATCGGGCCGGGGCCGAAGCGAGTGTCCCAAACCCGGGCAGGCGAGAGCGGAGCGTAGGTCGCAGGCGGCACAGGGACACCTTGCGTGATGGTGAAGTTGGTGTCCGAAATATCGAAGAAGACGTTGCCGACTGCTTCCACCTTGATCCGCGCCATAGTCGTCGCCATGTCCGG
>JBDUAE010000259.1:0-3489 GCA_040004805.1 Chthoniobacterales bacterium
GCGCCACCCCGTTTTGCCCTTTGCATCACCCCCCCGCTCCGCTAGCTTCGGCCACCGCGATGCGTGCGCTGGCCTTACTCATTTTTGCCTCCGTCGCCAGAGCTGCGTTTGCGCAAAATGCCGAAGCTCCATCGCTGAAAGGCCAGCCGGTGGAAATCACATCTTCCGGCGGCACCGAGTATCAAAATGGCCTCGCCACCGCGCGCGATAACGTCGCCATTCATGTCGGTGATACCGATCTCTACGCCGACCGCGCGGACTACAATACCAGCACCCACGAAATCAACCTCGAAGGCAACGTCCGGATCTATCGTGGTCTCGAATTTTACGTCGGCAAACGCGCCACCTACAACACCGAGACGAAAGCCGTTAAAGCAGACGAACTCCGCACTGTGGACTCTCCTTTTCTGGTCAGCGGTCAACGCGTCACCACCATCGCGGACGACGCAAAATTGGTCGAGACCGCCTCGTTCACGACTGACGATTCGGCCAAGCCCGACTACCAGATTCGCGCGACGACTGTTCGCATCTACGACGGCGATCATGTCATCCTAAAAAACGCGACCTTTTACGTCGGCCGCGTGCCGATCTTCTATTGGCCCTATCTCTATCAATCGCTGGATGACTCCACCAGCTTCGTGATTTCCCCCGCGTACGTGAGTTCATGGGGACCGTCCCTCCTCGGCCGCGTCACTTTCCCGATCGCGAAGAATATTAAAGCCGTCCTGCGTCTCGATTATCGCGGGCGACGCGGCCCCGCAATCGGGTTTTCACCCGACATCGTATACGGAAAGAAGAACACCAGCTTCGCTAAGATCCGGACCTATTTTGCGCTCGATCAAAATCCGGAGATCAATCGCACCTCGCTCCCCCGCGGCAGCATTCCCGAAGCGCGCTACCGCGTGTCGCTGGATGATCGTACCCATTTCACCTCGGATATTTCCGCCTTTACCAAGCTGACAAAACTAAGCGACGCCTATGTCCTCCAGGATTTTTTCAAAGGGGAATTTCAGGTTGATCCACAGCCCGATAACGTCGTCTCCGTCAGCAAATACAGCCCGCAGTATACCCTCACCGCCTACACGCGCTTTCAGCTGAATGATTTCTACGACGTCACCTCGCGGCTGCCGGAGTTGGCGCTCGATGTCAAACGCCAGCCCGTCTTCAACTCGCCGATTTTTTATGAGGGCGAAACCAGCGCCGGTTTCCTTCGGCGCAATTTCGCCGATCAATCCGTCTTCCAGGATTACGAAGCTTTCCGCTTCGACTCCCTCCACCAGTTTCTCTACCCGAATACCTACTTCGGCTGGCTCTCAGTCGTCCCGCGCGTCGGTTTTCGAGCCACCTATTACGACAAAACGCGCGACCTCTCGAACGTGGTCATTTCGCAGAATCCTAATTCTCTCATCCCGGATTTCTTAATCGATCCGCCCACCGCCGCAACCCCGCTCCTCCCGGGGGGCGACCGCTTGCGCACCGTCGTGAATGCCGGGGTCGAAGCCTCTTTCAAAGTTTCGCGGACGTGGGAAGACGCCCAGAGTCGCTCCCTTGGGCTCGACGGCTTGCGCCACATCGTGCAACCGTTCCTGAATTTTTCCTACGTCACCGGAAACAACTTTAACCCGGCCGAGCTGTTGCAATTTGATCGCTATGTTCCCTCCACTCGCCTGCGACCGATCGATTTTCCGCAGTTCACTTCCATCGACTCGTTAGACAACTGGACCATTCTGCGCCTCGGCCTGCGCAACCGGCTGCAGACGCGGCGCGATGATCTCACAATCAACTGGGTAGAATTGGAAACTTACTTCGATGTGAATTTCGACAATCCCTACGATCGTTCGAGCACTTCGAACGTTTATAACAATCTTCGCTTTTCTCCGGTGCCGTGGGCCAGCCTGGGAATCGATTCGCAGATTCCGCTTCTCGGCGAGGGTTTTACCGAAATTAATACCGACGTTCGCTTCCAACCTTCGCCTGGCCTGCAAGTGGGACTCGGCCATCGTTTCCTGAACCAAAATCCGTTTTTTGTGAATAGCAGCCTCTACAGCGCCTCCATTTACTATCGCGTAAACGATAACTGGGCTGCCGGCTTTGCCGCCCGCTACGAAGGTACCACCGGATTTGTCGAGGAACAGCGTTACACGGTCTACCGCGATCTTTCGAGCTGGGTCGCATCCCTCGGAGCGATCATTCGCAATAATGGCGGCGTGAAAGAATACGGCGTCCTTTTAACCTTCACCCTAAAAGCCCTGCCCAAGCTGAGCTTCGATTTGAACTTCGATCCCGGCGCCACTACCGAAACCCAGACTGGCACGGTGCCCTAAAGGGAAATCGCGATTACACCTGTGACGATTTCCAGCTCCCTCCTAAGCCGATAATCGGCCTCGCTTTCTTTCTTATGGATCTCTCCATCGTTGGTTCCGGTTATGTTGGCCTCGTCACCGGCGCGTGCTTCGCGGATGTCGGCCACAATGTCATCTGTGTGGATAACGACCCGCGAAAGGTCGAATCGCTCCAATCCGGGAAGGTTCCGATTTACGAGCCCGGCCTCGAAGAAGTGATCCATCGCAACGTCGCCGCTAAACGTCTTCGTTTTACCGGCAGCATTCAGGACGGCGTGGATAATTCGCAGGTTGTCTTCATCGCCGTCCCGACACCGCAAGGCGAAGACGGACAGGTCGATCTCAGTTTCATCGAAAAAGTCGCACGCGAAATCGCCGGGGTTCTCACCGGTTATCGCGTCATCGTCGACAAGAGCACTGTCCCGGTAAAGACAGGCGAAAAAGTGGCTGAATCGATCAAACGCTACAACCGACATAAGGCCGACTTCGATGTTGTCAGTAATCCAGAATTCCTGCGCGAAGGCTGCGCGGTGGCGGATCTGATGAAGCCAGACCGCATCGTCATCGGTGCGCAAAGCGAGCGCGCGATCGACCTCATGAAGAAAATCTACGAGCCCTTCATGGCTCCGATCTTAGTCACCGACATCAATAGCGCGGAGTTGATCAAGCACGCGGCCAACTCCTTTCTCGCGCTGAAGATTTCCTACATCAACGCCGTCTCCGCCATCTGCGAAGCGAGCGGCGCCGACGTGGAAAAAGTCGCGGATGGGATCGGCATGGATCGCCGAATCGGGCGGAATTTTCTGAACGCGGGCATCGGCTACGGGGGCTCCTGTTTTCCGAAAGACATCGCGGCCTTCATCAAAATCAGCGAGCAACTCGGCGTGCCCTTTAATCTCTTGAAGGAGGTGCAGCGGATCAACGCTTCACAAAAGGATCGCTTCCTCGGTGCGGTGCGCGAAGCCCTCTGGGTTTTGCGCGAAAAGAAAATTGCCGTCTGGGGGCTGACCTTTAAACCCGACACCGACGATATCCGTTCTTCCGTCGCAATCGATCTCGTAGCCGACATGCTGGCCGAGGGTGCGCAGGTCAGCGTCTACGATCCGAAAGGAATGGAGAAAGCACGGGAAGTGAAAGCGATCGCGGG
>JBDUAE010000260.1:0-3488 GCA_040004805.1 Chthoniobacterales bacterium
ATGAAGAGGAAACCATCTTCGTCGAAGCGCCCGAGATCGCCCGTCTTGAACCAGCCGTCGCGCAAGACCTCGGCGGAGCGCTCCGGATCTCCAAGATAACCATTGAAAATATTCGGCCCGCGCAGCCAGAGCATCCCGGTCTCGTGCAGGGAAAGCTTTTCGTCGGTTTCTGGCGAGCGAATTTCAGCCGCAATGCCAGGCGCCATTTTTCCGGTCGAGCCCGGACGATGCGCGGGCTGAACGGAATCATTCGGGGTGCGCGCTTTCGGATTCGGCAGATTGGTGCTGACGACGGGTGATGTTTCGGTCAGTCCGTAGCCTTCGTGAACAGTGACGCCAAAGCGTTCTTCAAAAACGCGCGCGAGATCCTGCGGCAATTTCTCGGCGCCGGTGATCAAGAGTTCCAGACTGCGGAGCTGATCGGGCTCTGCTTTGCGAAGATAGGCGCGGAGAAAAGTGGGAGTCGCGAACATCACCGTGGCCGCATAACGATGCACTAGCGCGGCGATTTTGCCGGCCTCGAGCGGGTTTGGATAGGTGAGCGTTTTGACGCCTTCGAGGAGCGGAAACCAGAGCGTAACGGTGGAGCCAAAGCTGTGAAAAAACGGGAGCGAAGCAAGAATAATAGTTTCGTCCCCCGAATCGAGCATGACGGAGAATTGCGAAACGTTACCGAGAAGATTGCGATGGCTGAGCGCGACTCCTTTCGGCGCGCCGGATGTTCCGCTGGTGAAGAGCAGGACCGCTTCTGCGTTGTCGCCTATTTTCGGAATGTGCAGCAGACGCGCCAACCACGGCGTGGGCAGCAGGAGACAAATCATCCACCAACAGATAATCGCCGGTTTGATCGTCGGTAGAAGTTGATCGAGATGCACGACGTTCGCGGGCCAGGGAAACGCCTCCAATTTATTCGCCATCGCGCGGGCCGTGATGATGGTTTTCAAACCGGATTGGTTTTGCGCCGACAAAATCGCTTCGCGCGGACTGGTGAAGTTTATATTAACCGGCACTTTTCCCGCGAGGACGACCGCGAGATTGGCCACAATCCCGCCTTTACCAGGAGGCAGGACGATGCCGATCCGCGGTTCCGGGCAACGTGCGCGCAGGTCGCGCGCGAGCGCGAGCGCGACTCCGAGAAGCTTCCCGCGCGCGAGCGTGGTGTGGTCGAATCCGTCAATGACCGCGGTGCGGAAAGGGCGGCGTTGCAAGGCCCGTAAACAGGCGTAACCGAGATGACCACGCAGAACCGGGCGCTGGCTGTAGCAGGCTTCGCCGAGCTTGAGCATCTCTTCGCGCACGGTGGCGAGATCGGCTTCAGCCGGAGACAAGGGCTGGCCAAATTTAACCGACACCGGAAACGGAATCTGGTGCGGCCATTTCGTGAAAAATCGGCCACCTTGGAAGGAAAAGATCGAGCCCCAAAGTTGATCGAGCCAGACAGGGACAATCGGCGCGTCGGCCTGGTGCGCGATCAATTCATAGCCGCGGCGAAGACGCAGCAGGCTCCCGGAGCGGGAGAGTTCGCCTTCGGGAAACAGGCACACCACTTCGCCGGCGCGGATCTTTTCCGCCGCGCCTCGCATCGCCTCCTTCGCCCGGCGGGAGGTGATGGGAATGCAGCCCGCGAGACGCATTATTGGATGGAGAAACTTGTGATGATAATAGCCGGCATCGACGACGAAACGGATCCGGCGCGGGCAGGCGAGTTGGAGGACGATGGCGTCGACCCACGTGATGTGATTCGGGAGCAGAAGAAAGCCGCCGGGCGGAAAATTCTCCTTCCCGGTGACGTGGACGCGGTAGATCAGGCGCGCGAATCCCAAAGCGACGGCATAAAGGAATCGTTCCGCGAGTGAGAGATGCTCCACGTTTGTGATTTACAAGGAGCGCGAGGCCCACTGCAATCCGCAACTATGAGTAACGTCGCCGCCGCAGCCGTGAGGAAAGCGCGTTTCGCGCTCGGACTGCTGCTCGCGATCAATCTTTTTAACTACATCGATCGGCAGATTCTTTCGGCACTCGAGCCGCAAATCCGCGCCACTTTTTTCTTACCCGGCGACGTCAATGCCATGACGAAAACTGGCGCGCTGGGAATGGTGTTTCTCGTGACTTACATGCTCGCCGCTCCCGCTCTGGGTTGGCTGGCGGATCGCTTCTCGCGTTGGATTATTATCGGCACCTGCGTGATTTTTTGGAGCTTGGCGAGCGGTGCTTCCGGTCTGGCGGCGACGTTTGGCATGCTCGTCCTGACGCGGGTCTTGATCGGCATCGGCGAAGGAGGGTATGGACCTGCGGCGCCGACGATTTTGTCGGATCTTTTCCCGATCGAGAATCGCGGGCGCATCCTCGCGATTTTTTGTGCGGCGATTCCGGTGGGGAGTGCGCTGGGCTACGTCCTGGGCGGAGCGTTTCACGAGCATTGGCGTTGGGCGTTTTACATCCTGACTCCGCCCGGCCTTCTGCTTGGGCTTTTGTGCTTCTGGCAACGCGATCCGCGCGGCTTGGGCATATCGCAGTTGTCGGAGCGAAAGAAGCCGCGCTGGGAGGATTACCGCGCGGTGCTGCGGACGCGTTCCTTTCTCTTTAACTGCGCCGCCCAGACGGCGATGACTTTCGCGCTCGGCGGGCTGGCTTTCTGGATGCCGGCGTATCTGCAATACCGAGGGCAACCACCCACGGCGGTGATCCGGTTCGGCATCATTACAGTAGCGGCGGGTTTGATCTCCACGCTGCTGGGCGGGGTGGTGGCCGATCGCCTGCGCAAACGTTTTCCGGGTTCCTATTTTCTCGTCTCCGGTCTCGGAATGTTGATCGCTTTTCCGCTGTTCCTCGGAGTGCTTTACACGCCTTTTCCCCTGGCTTGGTTCTTTGTCTTCAGTGCGGTCTTCTTCGTTTTTCTTAATACCGGGCCTTCTAATACGGCGCTGGCAAATGTGTGTTTTCCATCCGTCCGAGCGACTGCTTTCGCGTTGAATATTTTCGTCATTCACTTTCTTGGAGACGCCGCGGCTTTTCCGACGATTGGGTACATCGGCGGTCACGCGAACATGCACATCGCCTTCCTCGTGGTCTCCGGAATGATGGCGCTATCCGGCGTCCTCTGGCTCCTGGGAATGCGCTATCTGCCTGCGGACACGGCCCGTGTGGAAGCGGTCCCGGTTTAGGCGCGCTCTGCGCAAATCACAGCGGCTTTGTTTCTGGCGCGAGATGCACATCGAGTTGATGGGCTCGGGCCAGGGCTCTTTCCGTCCCGGCGCGATCACCGGTTTTTGCTTTCAAAACGGCGAGCAAGGCCCAGGAGTCGGCGCGATACCATTGAGTCGTTAGGCAATTTTGCAGTTCGGCGAGCGCGGCGGGAAGATCATCGCTTTCGGCCATAACTTTGATGTAGCGCTTTTCGATTTCCCAGTTGGGCGCGCCGGTGCGTGAGGCGAGACGGAGTCGGGTTAGGTTTACTTTCCCTGTTTCCTTGCTTTCGAGGACGGCGG
>JBDUAE010000261.1:0-3475 GCA_040004805.1 Chthoniobacterales bacterium
GCGGCAGGCGCCCGTTTTGCCGAGATTATGGGACCGACCCCTTTTCTCTCCCTAATAGTGAACGCAGACGCTGGATGACCGCGGTCGCTCGTTCATCGTCCGCCACGATGTCGCGCAGGATCTCGCTCATCTCCGCCGGGTCGGATTTATCTTGCGCAAGAAAGCGCTGCGCCGCCTGCGCATTACTCAGGATGGCGGTGAGAGGCTGGCTCAGCTCGTGCGCCAGGGCCGAGGAGAGCTCCCCCAGACTCGCTACTCGCATCAAGTGCGCGACTTCATCCCGCTGCAGTTGGATTTCCCTTTCCATTTCCTTGCGGCGCGTGATGTCCGCCGAGACCCCGCGAATGCAAATCGCCCGGCCGCGTTCATCGAATTCCGCGCGACCGCGGGATGAGACCCACCGGATCTCCCCGTCCCCGAGCAGGGTCCGAAATTCCATCTCGTAACGGCCGTCACCCTCGGTCGCCTCCGCCCAAGTTTGCCGGACGCGCGCGCGATCGTCGGGGTGCAGGCGCTGCAAAACGCCCTCCACATCCACCGGTTCCGCTGCGGCAAAACCAAAGAGCGCGCGCCATTGCTCGCTCGCCCAAGTTTCATTCCGCTCCAGGTCGCGCACCCAGATTCCCACGCGGGCCGCCTCGGCCGCCAGGGTCATTCGCTGTTCGCTCTCCCGTAAGCCGCGCGCCAGCTCGGCTGCCCGCAGCACTTCACTGCTCAATTCGTAACCATCGCCGCCACCACCCCCGCGTAGAACAAACTGGCCGTGAACGGCCACGGAATTTTCCACCAGTAAACTAGCAGCGCCTGCACCGTCCCCGCTGTGACAAAAAACAGAATACTGCCCCCCACCATGACCGCTGTCGCCGGTTCCCACGCCGCCACACATTCACCGTCGCATCCGCGACGAAAATCAGGAGCAACAATAAACTAAACTGACTAACCAGCATCCACGGGTTCGGCACCCCTTCCGCAATTGCGATGGACCCGCCGAGAAACGGGATCTGTCGCAGCCGGACGATCTCGAGGTAGTTCAGATTTTGCCCGAAAGAAAAATTCAGAACCAAAGAAACCGTGCGCAAAGCACACGCCGTCCAAGCCAGCCACGATCGCCCCGCCCGCAGATAAAAACGGACGAATCCCGCCAGCGACAAAAAAATCATCCATACCGCCACATAAGTCCACCGCATGGCGGTGCCGAACGCGGCCGGCGATGGTGAGTGCATGACCGCGAGTTCGCCCGCCGCCATCGCCGCCGTCCCCACCGCCGTAAAGAGCAGGAGTAAATTCGCCCACGCCTCCCGCTGCCGGAGCCAGATCAATCCCTGAATCAGCGCGAGAGTCAGACAGGCAGCCCCCGTCATGGACCAGATAACGGTGACCAAGTCATGTGGCGGGAACGTATGAGCTGCTACGCGGCGTGACGAGGATGTTTTGCCACCGACTCCGCGATTACCGCTGCTCGCGATAGACGCCAAGCCACCCCGTCGATAGATTCACTGCCTGCCGGCAACCACCCCCCGCTTCGGCAAAATGCTTACAGCTCTCGGCCCTATGATAAAAACATCACCGCTGCTCGCCCTCCTCGGCTTCCTCTTTTTTTTCGCCGCTGACGCTAATGCCCAGACACCCACGCCCGCCACAAATCCCCTCGCCGCCTGTCTTCCCCGTGGCATCCAGCTCAGCCAGACCGCAGAAACCGCCATCATCTCCGGCATGAACGGGGCGTCCGATCGCCGCCAGCCGGTCACCGTCGAAGAAAAACTGCGCCTCCTCGGAGCCACCTGCGCCGCGGAAAATAAACTCATCGACTCACACGGCCGCTCCATTGTCTTCTTCCATCTCCAAGGCTGCTGGGGCAATCCGCCCCCCGACTACCGCGAGATCCTGGGACAACAACGCCGCCAACTCGAAACACTCCGTGCCTCTAACAGCGTCATCGAGATCACGTGTAACCCATCCGGCGCTCAAATTCCGTAGCCGACGCAAGCTTGTATCGCCGATAACGAGATCCCCAGCATAAGGCAAGCGTGGACACTCCAGGGTGAGGTAGGCTACACCGCCTCGACAGACGAGCGGAATTCCGGAGTTGCTTCTCTGGCCCTGATTCGCCAGCTTTCGCTTCGCTGCGGCTCCTACAGCGCAGACGATAACGGTTCGTCATCAGCACTCACGCGTGCACGGTCCGTCAGTAGCGCCGCGCTCTACCGTGGGATCAGATTTCGCACGATGCCACTTACGGCAGCACTTGCACGTGATAGAAGTGGCTCGGCCCCGAGTCGCCGGCGTTGAAGTCGGTGATACTCACCGCACCCCCAGTGCCGTGGACGTTGTCCTGTAGGACAATCCAGGTGCCGCTCTGCAGGTTGATCGTGGACGCAACGCGGTAGCGTTTCCCGAGCACGGTGGTGAAGGTAACATCAAAGTCACCCCCTGTGCGCGTGAGAGCGGTGATTCGCAGCGCACTGGTGGGGTCTCTGGGATCGGTGCCCGCGAGGTATTCCTGCAAGTTCGTGTAACCGTCGCCGTCGGAATCAAGCGCGGCGTCGCTTGGGTCGTTCGGGTTAGTGCCATGCGCGATCTCGTAATCATCCGGGATTCCATCATGATCGGAATCCACAAACGCGGCGGTAGTAAACATAACATCGGAGCTATTGCTCGTGCCGACGCCGTTCTGGGCGCTAAGCTGGTAATGGTAGGTCGTGCCGGGTATTAACCCGACGAGGTTCAACGTAACTGGCACGGCAGTAGTGCCGCTCCCGACGTTTTGCGCAGGTTGCATGTCCCCGTAACCCGTGGTGGTGCCGAAGTTGAAGGAATAAGTGGTGGCCAAGCCGAGCGGGTTGATCATTCCGTGCAGAATCGCAGTGGTGGAAGTGACATTGGTGGCGGCGGCCGAGCTGACGAGGGGCGCGGCGGGTTGCGTGGTGATGTTAATCGTCCAGCCATTGGCGATCGATCCCGTGCCGGACGTGTACTCATCGAGGACGTACAGCTTCCAGCTCCCGTTCGGGCTGGTGGCGTTAAATCCGGAGAGAACCGTGCCGTAAGGCGCGACCGGGGCGGGGGCGGGGAACGCGTCGAGATCGCCGCTCGGGTTGCGGTTGGTCGGTTGGTAGGTGCCGCTGGTGATGCGCCCGGTCCCGAGCGCGGCCGCGGCCGCATCATCGAGGGTGACGGTAACGTTGCTCATTGAATTCGAGCCGCCGACGTCGGACATGAGCATGACGTTTTGACCGGCGGGGCCGACGAGTAAGATATCCAGGTCAGACGCGAATCCGTAGGTGATGCCTTTTAGTTGTACAGTTACTTTTGTTACGGCCCCGGCGATCCCGCTCGCCGTGATCGTCGATGGATAAGGCGAACCTTTTCCTTCGCCATTGGAAGCTCCGCTTATTCCAATGGCAGATGGATTACTGATAGGAGTGGGTGTGCCGGTGGGCGTTGGAGTTGGAGTTGGAGTTGGAGTTGGAGTTGG
>JBDUAE010000262.1:0-3467 GCA_040004805.1 Chthoniobacterales bacterium
ACGAACTTCTGGCTCCTTCACGCCGCCCTCGCCGCCGGCTCCGGCGTTTGCTTCGTCATCTTCAAATTCGTCGCCGGCCACCAACTCACGGTCGAGCCGACTTAACAAACCGGCACCTGACGGATTAGGCATGGTTTGCAACGTCCCGCCGATTTTCGTATTCTTCCATCCGATGAGCACTTTGCCCGAGATCAAAGCCGCGGCGGCGACGCTTCGAGCTGAGGAGCGCAGCGCTTTGGTCACATGGTTGAGTGAATCGGAGGATGTGCTGCAAATCCGCCGCGAGCAGTTGCGCAAAGATATTCAGGTTGGCCTGGCCGACATCGAATGCGGTGAAGTGGCGCCACTCGACATGACGGAGATCAAGCGCAAGGCTCGCGCCCGCTTCGAAAGCTAATTCCGGCTCTGATGGCAACTGCCCATCGAAGTGCGCGGACGGAAAAAGATCTCATTGAAATTTGGGATCACATCGCCAAGGCCGACTCCAGCGCAGCGGACCGCCAGCTCGACCGAATCAAGGAAGCCTGCGAAATGCTCGCAGCCAATCCCGAAGCCGGTCCACGCCGGGACGACCTTGCACCTGGTCTTCGTTTTTACCCGGTCGGGAGTTACCTCGTTTTCTACACAGTAGTCGAAGACGGAATCATCGTAGTTCGTGTCCTGCACGGCGCTCGCGATTATGTGGCGCGGCATTTTTGACCGCAGTAATCCTGCATTCGCCCGCGTTTGGTCAGTGCTCATCCATGAAGATGTCTACCCCACGGCCCCAGCAGCCTAACGACCGCGACCGCGTCACCTTGCTCTTGGTGGTGACACTGGCCGCGGCCACCGTTCTCATTCACCTCCTCATCGGCAATCGCTACGGCTTTCACCGCGACGAACTCGCCACCCTCGATGACGCGCGTCATCTCGCCTGGGGTTATGTCGCCTACCCGCCAGTCACGCCTTTTTTCGGCTGGATCTCGTTGCATCTCTTCGGGACTTCGCTCGCCGGCTTTCGCTTCTTCGCCGCGCTCGCCGGCGCGGTGGCCATGGTGCTGGCGGGCCTGATCGCGCGCGAACTCGGCGGCAACCGCGCCGCACAGCTTTTAGCGGCCTGCGCCACGGCGCCCTTCACTCTCGCGGCCGGCAGCCTGATGCAATACGTCTCCTTCGATTACGTCGCCTGGGTTGCTGTCGCCTATTTCGTCACCCGCTTATGCCGGTCTCACGACCCACGCGGGTGGCTCCCCATCGGCGCCGCGATCGGCTTCGGGATGATGAGCAAATATAGTATGCCGTTCCTGGTCGCCGGCATCGGCGTCGGCGTGGTCTTTAGTCCGCTCCGCGCGCATCTGCGCAGCCGATGGCTTTACCTCGGCGCCGCGCTCGCTCTCCTCATCTTCCTCCCGAATTTCCTCTGGCAATGGCAGCACGATTTCATCTCGCTCGACTTTCTCCGCCACATCCACGCGCGCGACATTCGGATCGGCCGCACCAGTTCCTTCCTGCCCGACCAATTGCTCTTAACCCTGGCCGCGTTCCCGCTCGCGTTGGCCGGAATGTGCTTCTGCTTTTTGGCCGACAACGGCCGGTTCCGCATTCTCGGCTGGATGTATCTCGTCCCGCTCGCCCTCTTCCTTCTCGGAAAAGGTCGCGGCTACTACCTCGCACCCGCCTACCCGATGCTCTACGCCGCGGGCGCAGTCGGCGGCGCGGCCTGGCTCGCTCAGAGTCGCCCGTGGAAACGGATCACGCTCGGCGCCCTCGCCTTCCTCGCCGTGAGCGCGAACATCGTTCTCACCTCCGCCTTCTTCCTGCCCCTGGCGCCATTGCACTCGCGCTGGTGGGAGAAAGCCGTGAAGTTTAATGGCGATCTCCGCGAAGAAATCGGCTGGCCCGAGCTGGTGGAAAACGTCGCGCGCATCCGCGATTCCCTCCCGCCCGGCGAACGCGAACGCGTCGCCATTCTTGCCGGTAATTACGGCGAAGCCGGCGCGCTCAATCTCTACGGCCCGCGCTACGGCTTGCCGCCCGTGATTTGTCCCGTGAATTCCTTCTGGGCCCGCGGCTACGGCGATCCGCCTCCGGAAATCCTCATCGTCCTCGGAGCCTCCCGCGAAGATCTCGAGCCCAGATTCGAAACCTGCGAACTGGTCGGCCACATCACCAACCGCGAAGGCATCGCCAACGAAGAAACAACCGACCACCCCGACATCTTCCTCTGCCGCCGACCGCGCGCCCCCTGGCGGGAGATTTGGCCGAAAGTCCGCCGCTTCGGCTGATTCCCGGTCGCCGGAGGCCGAGGGTAGTTAGCGGATATCCGGATCGGCGGCCGGAGTTCCATCCACAGATTCCCTCGGACGCGGATTCACACAGATTCTGGAATGGGAACCTAGGGGAAATATTTCAAATTTGATGATCCTTTTCCCCGATGGATTGCGCTAGTGCTGGTGCGACGCCTTTCGAACAACCCGTCTGATCCCGGACTGGGCCCACCCCGAGAGGCGCCGCACTTGAGCATGAATACCAAATCTGTTACCCGTTCCGTCCGTAACGCCTTCCGGGCACTGCTCGGCCTCACCTGTCTCGTCGGGCTGGCGGCCACCGCCTCGGGCCAGACGATCGTCAACCCGAGCTTCGAGACGGATACCAGCACGGGCGCTGGCACCGGCCCCATCACCGGCTGGACCTTCACCGCCGGCAGTGGCGGGATCAACGACTCCGCGGGGCCGTTCGCCGATAACGGCACCATCCCCGATGGCTCGAAGGTGGCCTTCATTCACTTGGCCGGCACGATCCACCAGGCAGTCTCAGGCTTCACCCCGGGCCTGGTGTATCGCCTGCGCTATTACGAGAATGCCCGGCTCGGCGCCGGCACTTCGAATGTGCGGGTGACTGTGGATGGGGTGACGATGGTGGCCACGCACGCGGTGGTTGCCGTGGGCGGCTCCAGTCCCTACGTGCAAAAAACGACGGAGCCTTTCACGGCCACGGCGGCGACTCTCGATGTCGCCTTCGTCGTCAGCGGTTCGGGCGATTTCACTATTCTGCTGGACAAGGTGGAGATTAACAAAAACCTGGACGTCACGAACTTGGGCGACTCCGGCCCGGGATCATTGCGACAGACGATCCTCGATGCTTCCGCGGGGAGCACGATCACGTTTGCCCCGGGGGTCACAGGGACCGTGGGAGTGTTCGAAAAGATCACGATAGACAAGAGTCTGACGATCGTAGGGCCGGGCTCGAGCAAGTTGATCCTCCGCAACGCCCGAGGAGAGGGAGTGGACACCGGGTCCGGGGTGGATAACCGCATCTTTTATCTCAGCGTGAACGTGCCGGTCACGATCTCTGGCTTAACTGTAGCCGGCGGGCGCACGATCGAGGTGGGTGGTGGTCTAAACCCCGGCGGCGGTGCAGGCATCAGAAACGAGGGAGGGCCATTGACGCTGACCGATGTCACCATTTCAGATTGCATCGCCAAGGTT
>JBDUAE010000029.1:0-11704 GCA_040004805.1 Chthoniobacterales bacterium
CTCACGCGCGGTGAGGGGATCATGAGTCATCTCTTCCGCGAGTACGCGCCTTTCAAAGGTGAGATGGAAGGGCGGAACCGCGGCGTCATGATTTCGATGGAAGCCGGGACCAGCAAGGCCTATTCGCTGAACAACATTCAGGCGCGCGGTAAACTTTTCATTGGTCCGCAGGAGGAAATTTATGCCGGGATGATCATTGGCGAAAATGCGCGCCCGGAAGATCTGCCGGTTAATCCTTGCAAGGCAAAAAACCTTACGAACATGCGCAGCCAAGGCGACGGCAAGGGCATCCAGCTCGAAGCCCCGCTCAAAATGACGCTGGAACGCGCGATCGAGTATATCGGTGCCGATGAGTATGTGGAGGTAACGCCGAAGTCGCTCCGGCTCCGCAAACGCATCCTCGATGCGAATATGCGGAAGCGTGCCGGGAACGCTGTTGCCGCGTAGGGGAGGACGGTACGTTGGCGTGTCGGCGTTAACGGTCGGATTCGTCGAAGCTTGCCGGCGGTCAACCGACGTCGTTGCTCCCGGCGATTCCATTGACAACCCGACAGCGCTGCGGTTGAATTCCGGCGTTCGTCTGCTTTCCCGAGCTTTTCTCTCCCGGGTTCTTCGGTTCGCGATCTCCTCGCGGACTCAAGCTGTCGAACAAGACTCGTCGAAATTGAATCCAAAGTAATGTCCGGACACAGCAAGTGGTCCAAAATCAAACGCACGAAAGGCGCAAGCGACGTCAAACGCGGTGCGCTCTTCAGCAAGCTCGCGAAAGAAGTCACAATCTCGGCCAAACTCGGCGGCGGCGATCCAGCCGCGAATGTCCGGCTCCGCAGCGCGATTCTTTCGGCGCGCGGGCAGAGTATGCCGAATGACAACATTGAGCGCGCGATCAAGCGCGGCACCGGCGAAGGCGCCGACGCCGCGCATTACGACGAGATTGTTTACGAAGGTTACGCGCCCGGGGGCGTGGCCGTGATTGTGGATGCGGCCACGGACAACAAAAATCGCACCGCGGCGGAGCTGCGCCGCATTTTCAGCAAAAATAATGGCAACCTTGGGACGAGCGGCAGCGTTTCATACATGTTCCATAAAAAAGGGCAGATTACCGTGCCGCGAGAAACGATCGGAGAAGAGCGCCTCTTTGAGCTGGCCCTGGAAGGAGGGGCGGAGGAGTTGACAACCGAGGAGGAGCAGTATGTTATTACCACGTCTCACGATCAGCTCTACGCAGTAGCTGATGCGCTTAAACAAGCGGGTGTCACCACTAGTGGGCAGAAGTTTACTTTCATTCCCGATACGACAGTTCCTGTCGTCGATGAGGCGACCGCGCTCCAGGTTTTACGGTTGTGCGAAAGCCTCGAAGACGATGACGACGTTCAGAACGTCTATTCCAATCTAGATATTTCCGACGAGTTGCTGGCGAAGTTGCCGGCTTGAATGAATTGCGACCCGGAGCTGCGCAGATGTGCGCCGGTCGCCTGAGCAGTTTTCCAATATGAGCGAAGAATCCGATAATCACTCCCCCGGGGATGCGAAGGCAGCCCCCCCGCGCCGCCGCCGACCTTCCAGGCGCGCACCGCGCGGTCGCGGCCGATCTGGCGCTGGCAATTCTGGCGCGGGCAACTCCCAAAACTCCCAAGGCAATCGCGGCCCGGACAGTAATTTTACCGCGCGCGATGATGATCGGGCTGCCAATCAAGAGGGCGAGCTAAGAATGGCCTCTCAGCCGAACGACGGGGGTGCAGGATCGCAGGGCGAGATGGCGCCCGCGGCTCCCGGGGGTGACGAGGCCTACGCTTCGGGTGCTGGCACCGAGCCCACGTCGGGCGGGTCGCAAGATGAACGTCAGTATCGCGACCGGGATCGTGATCGCTTCCAAGGCGGTGGCGGATCGTCGAACGGCGAGCAAGCGCTCGAATTTGGCGAAGGCATAATCGAAATTTCGGGCAAAGGCTTTGGCTTCCTCCGCGATCCGAAACGCAATTTCGTGCAAACGCCGCAGGATATTTTCGTCACCCCGGAAATCGTCCGCCGTTTCTGTCTGCGCGACGGAATGTGGATCCAAGGCGAGACCCGCCGCGGCAATCGCGGGCCGCAACTGATGCGCCTGAACAAAATTAACGACGACGAACCGACCAAGTATCAGGGATTGGTTCCGTTCGAGGAATTGACCACGATCAATCCGAACAAGCGGATCAATCTCGAGACGGTTCCGGAACGTTACACCACGCGGGTCATGGATATGATGACACCGCTCGGGATGGGCCAGCGCGGTCTCATCGTGGCGCCGCCGCGCACCGGCAAGACCACGCTTTTGCATCACATCGCGGATGCGGTCACGAAGAACCATCCGGAGATGAAACTGATCATCCTCCTCGTGGATGAACGGCCCGAGGAAGTAACCGACTTCCGCCGGAACTGTCCCACCGCAGAGATCATGGCGAGTTCCAGCGATACCGATATCAAAGGCCACACCCGCATCGCGCAGCTCGCGATTGAACGCGCGAAGCGCATGGTCGAAGCCGGCAAGCACGTCTTCATCCTGCTCGATTCCATCACCCGCACCGCGCGCGCCTTTAACAATGCCACCGGTGGCGGTGGCCGAACCATGAGCGGCGGCATTGATGCGCGCGCCATGGAGATTCCGCGGAAAATCTTCGCCGCAGCCCGGAACACGGAAGAAGCCGGCTCCCTCACCATCGTAGCCACCGCCCTCATCGAAACCGGCAGCCGCATGGACGAGCTGATTTTCCAGGAATTCAAAGGCACCGGAAACATGGAGCTCGTCCTCGATCGCAAGATCAGCGACCAGCGCATTTATCCGGCAGTGGATATTTTCCTCTCCGGCACCCGCCGTGAGGAACTGCTCCTGCAACCGTGGGAACTCGACAAGATCAATCTCATCCGCCGCGGCCTCGCCGGCCATAAACCCGGCGAAGCGATCGAGCGTCTGCTCATGTTCATCAAGAAATTCCCGACGAACACGCAGATGTTGAAGGAAATTCCGGGTTAAGAGGGAGGAGCGCACGATTTATCGCGCGCCCGCACCGTCATCCCGAGCCGCGAAGACGGCGAGGGATCTCGCTCCTTCTGTGGACGCGTTCCGACGCGAGAACGCGTCAACCGCACTGCGAGATCCTTCGCCTTTTCTCAGGCTGACTAGCTCTTGGCCGATCATGAAACCGAAAGCCCATTGTCCCCGCCGCAGACGCCGAGTGGGAAGTGTTGCCGCCGAAACCAAAGGCGCCAAACCACTCGAACCCCTCTTCCGCTGGATTGCGCTCCTCATGGATCTTATTCCACTGCCCGGCACCGGAATTCGCAGGACGCCTTTTCCTTTTGATTCAAATCGAACACCCGTAACCAGGCCGTGCTCAAAAAAACATCTGGCTGGAGGCGGCGGCCTGCGGAAAGCCGAGCGCGATGATTGGCTCTTTGTCTTCGGCGTGCTTTTCGCCTCGTAATCATTGTCGGGATTGGGATTGTCGTCAGTCTCTTCGTCCTGCAAGAGCTGCTGCAAATCGTCGCCGGGCGATCGCCACGGCGTTGATAGGGCTTACTCGAAATAGCGTGCGTAGGTGAGGTGAATCCGCTCGCGTGCGCCGCGGTATTGCTCGCTGAAGGCGGCTAAATCTTTTGCGCCGGTGCGGCGGGCCAGTCGTTCTTGTTCCACTTCCTCGCTTGGAAGGGAGGCGACCGTTTTGTTTTCCCAACGCCGCAGCACCGACTCGCAACGCCGGAGAAAATCGTAGCTGGTTTGCAAGGCCGTCGCGTCCGCGGCCAGGAAGACGCCTAGTTGCTGCAATTCTTCGACCGCAAAGGGGAACTGTGGGTTCCAGGCACCGTGGCGCATTTGCAATCCCTGCACCAGGAACTCCGCCTCGATGATTCCGCCCAAGCCGGTTTTGAAGTCGAGAATTTCCGATCCGCTTCCGCGCTCGCGCCGGATACGTTCCAGCATGCTGTCTATTTGCGCGAAGAGGTCCGGTCGTTGACCGGCGGCGCGCCAGGGTGGCTGCGTTAATTCGAGGAAGGCGTTGGCCTCCGGCCCGCAGATCACGCGGGCGCGCGTGAGCGACTGGATTTCCCAAAGTTGCGCGCGCGTCTCATAGTAGGCCGCATAAGTGGCGGCCGGGCTCGTGAGTAAACCCTTTTCGCCGTCCGGCCGCAGGCGCGCATCGAGGGTGGCGATTGCCCCTTCGCCAGTAGCTTTTCGCATCTCGACCAGGATCTCCTGTGCCGCGCGAGTGTTTTCGCCCACGAACAAAACATCGAGGTCGGCGCCGTAGCTCAGATCGCGGCCACCGAATTTCCCGAGACCAATAATGGTAAGATCGTCTTCCGGCGCGAGAAGGCTATGCACGAAAATGAGGCACGCTTCCGCGAGGGCGGAATGTTCTCGATGGAGGGCCGAGAGATCGATCAGGCCGAGGGCATCGCGGACGAGAATGCGAAGGGACTGCATCTGCCGGTAAGCGCGCACGGGATCGAGCTGCGCCGCAGTTGCACCGCAGGCCCGGAGCGCGGCGAGATGTCTTTCCACGCTCACGCTTCGGTCGAGCACGCCGGGCGCGGTCACATCTTCCAGCAGTTGGGGCCGGCGAATGAGGAGGTCGCTCGCCTGCCGGCTGGCGTCGAATGTTTTGAGCAACAGTTCGAGTAACCGCGGATTGGTCACCAATAATTCGAAGAGCAAACTGCGCATGCCGTATGCTTCCGCGAAGCGCACGAATTGGATTAAGGTCGCGTCCGGATCGACCGTGCGCGCGAGTTCGCGCAGAAGCATGGGGCGCAATTTCTGAAAAATCTGCCGGGTCCGCGGAGCGACGTGCGACCCACGACTGCCTTGGACCAGCGTCTCGACTGACTGCGCCGTCCGGGCGGGATCGCGGAACGCGGCGAATTGGTTTTCCGTGCCTTCCTTATCTTGCGGTCGCTCGGAAACGACGCGGGTAAAGATGGCGCGGACGCGGGCGGTGTGATCGCTCATCGCCTGCAAAAAATTAGCCGACATCTCGAAGCCGAGGCTGCGCGCGAGGCGGTCGAGCGCTTCAGGTTCCTCCGGCAACGTGTGCGTCTGCTGTTCGCCTTCCATTTGCAAACGGTGCTCTGCCCGGCGGAGAAAGCGGTAGGCGCGCTCGAGATCGATCGCTTCCTGGCGGGGCAGTAAATCGAGTTCCGCTAGTGCAGGCAGCATCTTCAGCGTGCTCGTTTCCTGGAGAAAGGCGTGGCGCGCGCCGTGTAACAATTGCAGCGCTTGGACCACGAACTCGATCTCGCGGATGCCGCCGGTGCCGAGCTTGACGTTGCGTTCGAGGTTTTCGTGACCGACGAGATCGCGCTCGATCCGGCGCTTGATCGCGGCGATTTCATCGAGCAATTCCGGCGTCGCCGTCTTCGGATAAATGAAAGGCTGATGTTCGCGCAGAAAATCGTAAGCCAGCTCCAGACTGCCGGCGATACCGCGAGCCTTGATCAAGGCCAGTCGCTCCCAGGTTTCGCCGAAGCCGGAATAATAATGCTCCATGCTCGCGAGCGATCGCACCATCGGTCCGGCCGATCCTTCCGGCCGCAAGCGCAAGTCCATCCGGAAGAGGGAGCCATTTGGATCTTTGCTGGCAAAGGTTTCGAAGACTTTGGTAGCGAGGCGGGTGAACCATTCGTGGTAGCTGAGCGAAGAGGTGATGTGGCCTTCGGTGCTGTAGAAAAAGATAACGTCGATATCGGAACTGTGATTTAACTCGTGGCCACCCAGTTTGCCGAGCGCGAGGACAGACACTTCTGCGTCTGGCGCGCCAAGGCGGCCGCGCATTTCCGCATCCCAATATTTCAGCACCTCTGCGACGCAGATTTCAGCCAGTTGCGAAAGCTCAAGGGTGGTTTCTTCCAGCGTTGCGACGCAGGCGACTTCGCGGAGAGCGATCCGCAACATCTCGCGCCCTTTCCAAAGCCGGAGAGCGCGGAAATTATCCGCGCCGATGGATAAACTTCCGGTGGCAGAAGCCAGATCCGCTCGCATCCGATTTGGTCCGCGGCGACTTTCCGAGATCTCGGGACGGCGCAGCCAAAGGAGATTTTGCGCATCTCGCGCGAGACGCGCGGCGCCGATGCTGGAGACGGAGATGAAATGAAACAGGGCGTCTTGGCCGAGGGGGAAGCCCTCGATCACACTCCGAAGATCCTCCGCGTCCGCCGGCCAGTTTTCCGCCAGAGCGGCCATGGTCCGCTCCACCTGGCCGGGGTGCAGGGTGCCGGCTGCCTTTTCTCGAATCCAGCCGCGCTTCTCCTCCATCAGCAACAGCTAAGGCCGCTCCTCCCGACGCGAAACTGATCTCTTGCGCGCGATCTTTGCTCCGGTCCGCGCGCGCGCCTCAGCTTTTCTCTTCGAGCTTTTCGCGGGCGCGTTCGAGGGTTTGGCGCTCAGCTCGATTGAGGCTTTGCAATCCTTCCCGCGAAATTTTTTCCAGGAGCGGGTCCACTTCCTCGACCATGAATTGTCGGGCATCCATCTGGAGAATTCGGTCCGCATTCCTTCTGCGCTGATGGCGGGTGCGCTGCACAATCGAGGCCCGACCGAATCCGAGTTGCCGCGCGTAAAGCCAGCCGGCTGCGCAGCCGCCCAGATAAACGCTGTGCGTGAGAACTCCTTCGCGTTTCACCATTAGCAAAAGGACTCCGAGGAAGAGCGCGCCGAAACCGAAGTGTTTCGCCTTGATCTGGAGGTGCTTGCCAAAAATCCAGGTGGAGACGAACTCCAAATCCGGGAGGATGGTGGCATAGGCCATGAGCACGGCCACGGTGCCACCGGAAGCTCCGAAGAGGATGGCGGAGTGCGGAAAGAAAAATAGGTGTCCGAGTTCTCCCGCGACCGCGCCTAACAAATAGAGGAAGAGGAAATCACGCTGGCCGAGGATGCATTCCACATCGCGGCCTAAAAGGTAAAGAGCCGAAATATTGGCGAGCAGATGCCAGGGCCCGGCGTGGAGGAAAATAGCGGTAAAAAATTGCCAGGCGTAGGCGTTATCGATGCCGTTTTGGCTGAGCCCGAGATTGTCGCGCACGAAGCCGGGCTGGTAGGCTTCGAGAAGAAGTTTGGCGACAAACGAGGCCAGATTGAACCCAATCAGCGCGTGTAAAACGAGTCGCGGTCGCTGCGTCCACGCGCGCGTGAACGAGGAAGGTTTCCGGCCGGATAGGCGCATGTCTCCGAGAATATCAAATTGCGGATTTCTTGTCATTCCGAAAACAGACGACCGAACGCACGTCTTTGGCGGGGAAGGAGAGCGGCTATTTTTTCTTACCGGTTCGCCCGAGTAGCTTCTCCGGAGCGAAGACGTGTAAACCCCCGGTGCGGATCTTGAATTCCACCGGGCAATTCTCCATCAATTCGCCATCGATTTCTACCGGCACGGAATACTCGCTGGTGACGCGCAGCGAGTTCGTCTGAAAATATTCCACTTCGGGCGAGGTGATCTGTGAACTGAAGATCACGTCTTGCATGTAGCGGATAATCTCGAGGTAGTTCAGCCGCTTGAAGACGAGGACGTCAAACAGACCATCATCGATGACCGCCTGCTTGAAAAAAGGAAATGGCCCGCCGTAGAGGCGCCCATTACCGACGAGCACGAAGGAGCCTTCCTCGGTGACGGCGTGCTCCGATTCGATTCGCAACCGGGGAGGGGGGCGCGCGGCGATTTGCGCGGCGGAGACGATGTAACTAAGCGGCCCGAAATTTTTCTTCAAACTGCGACTGGTTTCTTTGATTGCCTGCGCGTCGAAACCGACTCCCGCGAGTTGGACGAAATGTCGATTATTCGCGCTGGGGAGATCAACGCGCCGAATTTTACCCTGGGTGATGATGCGCCAGCAGGCGTCGAGGTCGCCCGCCGGCAGACCCAATTCGGCGGCGTAAACGTTCATGGTGCCGAGTGGAAGGAGGCCGAGCTTCACCTCGTGGCCGGCGATTCCGTTGACAACCTCATTCACTGTCCCATCACCGCCGGCGGCGACGATGCTGGTAAAACCCGCCTCCACCGCGGCGCGCGCCAGCGTCTCCGCTTCGCCCGCGCGCGCAGTGCAATGCAGCGTCGCCCCACGGGTAATGGCGGCCACGCGGTCTTGGAGACGACGCGCGCGCTGGCCGCGGGCGGCGGGATTCAGAATAATGACGGTGCGTTTCACGATGCGGGAGCGTGGGCCTTTGGTCTTTTCTTAAAACTGTCACCGCGTAACGTTCGGGCGTGAAAAAATTCAGCCGCCTCGCGCTCATTGGCGTCGGCGCGATTGGCGCGTTGGTGGCCATCGCGCTCCTGGCGGTGAATCTGTATGTGCAGTCGCACGGCACACAAGCGCGGATTGAGCAGGAATTGGACGAGCGGCTTGGCACGCCCGTGCAAATCCGACGCATCAGCGTGACCCCGTGGTGGGGTTTGAAGTTGACTGGGATCACCATGCCGCAAACAGACGACACCATCCCGGGAAGTTTTCTGCGGGCGGATGCCTTTCGGTTGCGGATTGAGCTGGCGTCGCTTTTTTCGGGACGACTGGTGATCAAAGAAGTTTCGCTGGTGAACCCCGAAGTGATTTGGGCCCAGAATGCCGAGGGAAAGTGGCGGTTACCGATAGCGGCGCCCGCTCCCGCGATGCCGGCAACGGAAGTCGCGCCGCCTCCATCGGTCACGTCTGCCGCACCACGCGCGGAGCTGTCGCCGCCAGCGGCAACTCAGACACAGCAGAATCCAACGTCGGTCCCGTTTAAGCCGGAGCTGCGCCGAGTGAATCTTTCCAATGGTAATTTTCGTTTTCTGGATCAGCAGCGCAAACCGGTCGCGACCTTCGAAGGCGTGCGGTTTCGGTCCAATTTTCGCAGCGCCACGGCCCTGACCGGCGCCGCCAGCATTCGGAAAATTTCGCTACGCGATCGGTTTTTCCTTCAAGAACTCAAGTCTCCGATCAGCTACGACCCGGCGGCGCTGGATCTTTCTGCGATCACGGCGCGCGCGGCGGGTGGAGAGATTGCCGGACACTTCAATCTCCACCCTGCCGACGAAGGCTCACCGTTTACGGTGATGGTAAAATTTCGCGACCTCGAAGCTGATCGGGTGGTGACGGACGCGCACGGGCCGATGGGAATGGTAAGCGGAAAACTCGAAGGCCAACTGGACGCGACGGGAGATATTGCCGATCCAAACGCGCTCAACGGCACGGGCGCGATTTATCTGCGCGACGGTCAGGTGCGCCGCTACAGCCTGCTCGTGGCGCTGGGGCAGATCCTGAAAATCGATGAGATGATGCAACTGCGGCTCGAAGAAGCGCACGTGAAATATCACATCACGCCGGGTCTGGTTACGATCGACGAATTAATTTTGACGTCGCCCAACCTTCGACTTTCCGCGACCGGAACGGTCACCTTTGCCGGCCGGCTCCAGCTCGAAGCGCAGCTCGCGATCAATGAGCGCATTCGCAAACAACTCTTTGCCGCGGTGCGGGAAAATTTTCGCGCGATCGATCTTCCGGGTTACAGCGCGGTCGCGTTTCAGATCACGGGGACGGTTGATCATCCGAAGACGAACTTGGTGGACAAGGTCGTCGGGGAGGAGTTGCGAGATTTGGGCGGCGTCATCGACAGCATCTTCGGCCGGCGCTCGCATCGTTCGAAGTCGAAAGCGGTGGACGCGGCGACGAGTTCGTCACCGGTACCCGAAGCTACGGCGACCGTTCCTGAGCCAACGCCGACGCCGTCGGTTTCGCCATGAGAGTGATCGCGGGCACGGCGGGCGGAAAGCGTTTGGTCGTGCCGGAAACGGATGTGCGGCCGACGATGGATCGGGTGAAGGCGGCGATTTTTTCCAGTCTACACACCAGCATTGTCGGGGCGCGCGTGCTGGATCTTTTCGCGGGAACGGGCGCGCTCGGAATTGAAGCGTTGAGCCGCGGAGCTGTGTCGGCTGTTTTTGTGGAGGAAAACCGGGCGGCAGTCGAGGCCATCGAGCAAAATTTCGTCCGCACGAAATTGCGTGGACCGGTGCGCAAACAAGAGGTCTTCGCTTTTCTGGAATCAGCGGGGAATCGGGAGCGCTTCGACGTGATTTTCGCTGATCCGCCCTACGAAAAGACGAAGGCGGGAGGTGAATTTACGCGCCTGCTCCTGGAGAATCAGCAGCTCGCGGATTTGCTCGAGCCGCACGGTTTATTCATCCTCGAAAAGCGGCCGGAGGAAAAACTCATCACGCCAGCGCTCTGGAAAATCGTGCGGGCGAAGGCGTATGGCGCGACCGAAGTTTTGTTCCTGCGCCATCCGGAAGCGGATACTGAAGGCGCGTCGGACGAGGAATGATACGGCTGCTCTACAATCTGCTTTTCCCTCTAGGCCTGCTCGTCTTTCTGCCGGGTTACCTGGTGAAAATGCAGCGGCGAGGAAATTACCGACGGCACTTCGGCCAGCGTTTTGGTTTCTACAGCGATGCGGTGCGCGCGCGGCTGCGTGAGAATTCGTATTCGTGGATTCACGCAGTGAGCGTGGGCGAGGTGGGGATCGCGCTGAAGCTGGCGTTGAAACTGCGCGAGCTGGAGCCGGCCTTTTCCTGTGTCCTGACCACGACAACGACGACTGGGTTCGCATTCGCAGAAAAAGAGGCGCCGGCGTGGATGGTGGTGCTGTATAATCCGCTCGATTTCTGGCCGGTCGTGCGCCGTGCCTTCGCTGTCATTCGGCCGCGACGCATCCTTTTGGTGGAGGCGGAGGTGTGGCCGAATCTCGCGGCTACGGCGCGGGCTCGCGGCATCCCTTTGGCGTTGGTAAATGCGCGGCTCTCAGCGCGTTCGGAGCGTCGATTTTTGCAGTTGCGGCGCTTCATTGCTCCAACGTTTCGTTGCCTGGATTTGGTCTGCGCGCAGGAACGGCGCGATGTGGAACGTTGGGCTTCGCTCGGAATTCCGCGGTCTCGGATAAAGGAAACCGGCAGCATCAAGTACGATCCGACCGAAGCAGAAAGTGAGTCGGTTCTGCCGCGGCGAATTCTCGGTTTGTTCTCGCTGGAGGAGACGCGGCCGATCTTGTTTGGCGGTAGCACGCACGCGGGCGAGGAGGAGATTCTCGCGGATGTTTTCCTTCGGCTGCGGGCGGAATTTCCGACTCTGGCACTCTTGCTGGCACCGCGGCATGTCGAGCGGACATCGGAAATCGCGGAGCGTTTGCAGAAGATGGGTCTGCGGGTGGCGCGACGCAGTGCGGCGACGATACAGGTCGTGCCCGCGCCGGACTGCCTGCTGCTCGATACCACCGGCGAATTGCGGACGTGGTACGCGGCCGCGTCGGTTGTTTTTGTCGGCAAGAGCCTGACGGCGCACGGAGGGCAGAATCCGGTGGAGCCGATTCTGGCGGGCAAGCCGGTGATCTTTGGTCCGCACATGGAAAATTTTTCGGCGCTGGCGCAGGCGCTTTTGGAGGAAGGCGCGGCTTTGCGCGCGGCGAGTGCGATGGAGTTGACGGAATGCGCCGCGGAGTTATTGCGAGCGCCGGAACGCCGGGCGGAGATGGTGGAAAACGCGCAACGCGTCCTGGCGGTGCATCGCGGGGCCACGCAGCGGACCGCGGAATTGGTCCTTTCCCTGCAACCTGGGGGCGATTCCGGTAAATAACTTGCAAGACCGGGGCCGGCTTCTGATATTGCCGCCGCTTTCCTGACCCTATCGTCCAGAGGCCTAG
>JBDUAE010000263.1:0-3465 GCA_040004805.1 Chthoniobacterales bacterium
CGGCCCGCTTACTCGAGGCAGATACCGTGCTGCCTCACCTGCGATTGCCCGCAAACGGCCTCGATCCCTTGACATCTCCAGCCAGCCGCCGGTACTTCACGCAGCTTCCTAATGCCACGAGTTTCCCTTCATCCTCCTCTCGTTTTGCTCCCGCTCGCCGTGGGAGCCGTCATCTTCTGCTCCGGCTGTAATCGCAACGATGAAACGATCCTCACCTATCGCGCGCCGAAACAGGCAGAAACGCCCGCGGAGACTGCGCGAAACGCCGCCGGCCTAGCCACCGTCCACTGGACGGCTCCAGCCGACTGGGAGGAACAGCCCCCCTCGGGATTTCGCAAGGGCAGCTTTGTCGTCCGCGGCCCGGACGGGAAAACTGCGGACGTGTCGGTTATCTCTTTCCCGGAAACCGCAGGCGGCCTCCTCGCGAATGTGAACCGCTGGCGCGATCAATTGAAGCTCGCGCCGATCACAAACGAGGCCGAAGCCGGCACGCCACTTTCGGCCAGTGGACGCGACATCTTTTTCGTCGATCTCGTGAGCGCACAACCAATCGGGCCGGAAGGCTCGAAGACGCGTATTCTCGGCGGTATTTTTCCGCTCCCGGGCGAGACCTGGTTTTTCAAGATGATGGGACCGGACGACCTCGTCGCCGCGCAGCGGGAAAGCTTTCAGGGATTTCTGCAAAGCGTGCACGCCGCAGAGTCTGGTCCCGCCTCCGCTCCGGTCCCCGCCGCGCCGATGAATACCAACGCCGGCGGGAGCACGAACGCTCCCCCGCCACCACTTCTGGAAACGCTCGAAGGCACGCCGCTGCACTACACGCTGCCCGCAAATTGGCAGGAAAAACCACTCACGCCGATGCGGCTCGCGAGCTTCACCGCCGCTGCACCGAATGGAAAAAAAGTGGACGTTTCGGTGGTATCGTTAGGCGGTGCCGCCGGCGGCGATCTCGCGAACGTAAACCGCTGGCGCGACCAATTGAAGCTGCCACCGATCGATCAAGCCGCGCTCCAGCAAGCGGCCGAGCATCTTCAGGTTGATGGCCGCGATTTTCTGATCTTCGACCTGGCGAGCGCAGATGCCATTGGCGACCCGCCCGAGAAAGCGCGCATCATCGCTGCGATGGTGGACGAGGGCGAACGCTCGTGGTTTATCAAGATGACCGGTGAAGATGCGGCGGTCGCGTCGCAAAAAAACGCGTTCACCGATTTTCTGCGCAGCCTGAAATTCCACTAACGAATGTCCGCCAGCTCCAGCTTTGCGAAGTCCCCGCTGCGCGTCCTTGCTTCGCTGCGGTTGACTGTCGTCTGTCTCGGCTTTGGCATGCTCCTGGTCTTCCTCGGGACGCTGGCACAGGTGCATCTCGGGATTCACGCGGTTCAGGCTGATTATTTTCAAAGCCTCTTCGTCTTCTGGTCTCCGAACGGCGCGAACTGGAGTATCCCGGTTCTGCCCGGCGGCTATCTCCTCGGCGTTGTTCTCCTCGTGAACCTGATCGCCGCGCACGCGACCCGTTTTCAACTTTCGAAAAAGAAAGCCGGCATCATCTGTCTGCACCTGGGCGTGATTCTTTTGATCATTGGACAATTACTCACCGGCCTCTTCGCCCGCGAAACGCAGATGCGAATCGATGAAGGCCAGACCCTCGGCTACTCGGAAGCGGCGCGTGAAGTAGAGTTCGCGATCCTGGACGTGAGCAATCCGGATTACGATCAGGTGGTCGCCATTCCGGAAACGGTGCTGGCGCGCGGAGGGACCATTCAGAATCCCGCCTTGCCTTTTACCGTCCAGATCAAGCGCTTTATCCCAAACGCCCGCGTCACGCTCCGGGCGCAGGATCCCAATGCGCCGCCCTCGGGCGCGAACAGCGGCTTCGGCGAAAAAGTCGCAGTCACGGAAATCCCGCGCACCGTCAAAGATGACGAGCGCGACCTGAGCGCGGCGTTGGTCGAGATCACGGGAGTGCAAGGCTCGTTAGGCATCTGGCTGGTTTCGAATGCGATGGCGGAACCGCAATCGTTCACGCTCGGCGAGCGAAACTTTACGCTGATCATGCGGCAACGTCGCTTCCCGAAGCCATTCGCGCTCACGCTCCTCGACTTCAAACACGATATTTATCCAGGCACGGATATTCCTAAGAATTTCTCTAGTCGCGTCCGCCTGGCCGATCCTGAGCGCGGCGAAAATCGCGAGGCCCTGATCTCAATGAACGATCCGCTCCGCTATCGCGGCTTCACGTTTTACCAGGCCGGTTTCGATAACAATGACAAGACCACGATCCTGCAGGTGGTGAAAAACCCGGCCATGCTCATTCCCTACATCGCGTGCGGGTTGGTCGCGCTCGGTTTGGTGCTCCAGTTCGGGATGCATCTCTTCGGTTTCGTCAGGAAAGCGCGATGAAGAAGTATTCGTTAGGCGTGATCCTGGCCGTGGCGGCCGCGCTTCTTTATGTGGTGGCTCCGCTTTTTCAACACGACCGCCGGAGTGGATTCGACCTCGAAAAGTTTGGCCAGCTTCCGGTGCTGCTGAACGGTCGGATCAAGCCGTTGGACACTGTCGCGCGCAATTCGCTCCTCATCATTCACGGCAACCAAACTCTCCGCACCGCCCAAGGCGAACTGACGCCGATGGATTGGTTCGCGGAAGTTTTGTTCAAATCAGATGACGCGGATCAACGGAAGATCTTCGTCATTCGTAATCTGGAGACTCGCGCCGCCCTCGGGCGCGCGCCTGATGCCGGCAAAAACGGCTCCGTGAATGCGTTTCTCGCGGCCCTGGGCATGGCGCCCGACCCGGATAAATACTGGTCGTTCCGTGAATTTTTTCCCCATCTGCAACAGATCGAGCAACAGGCCACGCTCGCGCAAAATGTCGACGCGCAATTGCGCTCCCCGTTTCAGCGCGACATCACCAAGCTCTACGAGCGGGTCTCGCTTTATCATCGCCTCGAAAACAGCTTGGAATTTGCCGGCACCGAAGATTTCAAAACGCAGCTCGAGACCTTGACCAAGACAATCAAGCCGTCGCCGATTCCGATGCAGAGCGGGATCTCGGCCGAGGCCTTGCAAAGTTTGGGCGAGCTTGCGCAGACCGGGTATTTCTTTCCCATCCCGCCGCAGCCGCCTAACGACGAGCCGCGGCAATGGCAAAAAATGGGCGACGCCATCCTGAAGTTCGTCACCACCGGCGAGATGCATCCCGCGGTGACCGCGTACGCCGCGATGGCCAGTGCCTATAACGGAAACGACGCCGCCGCGTTCGATCGCACCGTCAGCGATTACGCCGGCTGGCTGCAGCAGCATTTCCCGGAGCGCGCGCGGAAGGCGAAGGTGGAGTGGGCCTTCAATAAGCTCCAGCTCTTCTACAGCGCGATGGTGCTGTACGTCCTCATTTTTCTCCTCGCCTGCACCTCCTGGCTCATCCGTCCGCAAACTTTCGGGCGCTACGCCTACGCGCTTTTGCTCG
>JBDUAE010000264.1:0-3456 GCA_040004805.1 Chthoniobacterales bacterium
GGTTTCGGTTACATCGAGTTGGGAAAACCCTGGCGCGCGTCCGCTACCGGCGCGGCCGTCCATCACGTCGTCCGCTTCCGCGAAAAACCGAACGCGGAGCTGGCCGATTCCTTCGTCCGCAAAGGCAATTTCCGCTGGAACGCCGGCATGTTCGTCTGGTCCGTCCCGACCGTGTTGAGCGAATTTAACCGACACGCGCCCGAACTCGCCGCCTTCATCGCGCAACTTTCAGCTCCCAAGATGTTCGAGGAAACGCTCCGGACAAAGTTCGCCGCCTTGCCGAAAATTTCCTTCGATTACGCGATCATGGAAAAAGCCGACCGCGTGCTGATGGTAGAAGCCGGCTTCGATTGGGACGATGTCGGCAGTTGGCAGGCGGTGGCTTCCTATTTCAAAAACGACGCCGAAGGCAACGCCAGCAACGGCGACCTCACCGCGGTCGATTCCACCAACAATATTGTTTTCGACCAGGACGGCACCAAGGTCGCGCTCCTCGGCGTGCATAATCTCATCGTAGTGCGCACTGGCGACGCCCTCCTCGTCTGTCATCGACATCAAGCCGAGAAAATTAAAATGCTAATCGGCAAACTTCCCGAGGAGTTGCAGTGAGCGATTTGCAACTCATGCGCCGCGTCCTCGGCGTGGATTTTGGCAGCGCCCGCATCGGGGTCGCGATTTCCGACGAACTCGGAATGCTGGCGCACCCGCTCGAAACCATTCCCGCAAATCGGCTGGACGCCGCCGCCGCCCGCCTCGCGGAGATCGCGCGCACGAAGGATTGTTCGCACGTCATCCTCGGCCTGCCGCGACACATGAACGGCGAACTCGGCACTGCCGCCGCAGACGCCAACGCCTTTGCCGCGAAACTGCGCCCGCTTCTCCAGTGCCCAATCGTAATGTGGGATGAACGCCTAACGACCATGGCGGCCAACCGCGCGCTGCGCGACGCCGGCCAGAAAACGCGGCGCACTCGCGGCATTGTCGATCAAGTGGCGGCCCAGATGATTTTGCAAGGCTACCTCGATAGCGTGGCCGGCGGGCGCGATGGGCAACCGGCTTAAGCTCGTCGTCGCCTACGATGGCGCGCCTTTCGCCGGCTGGCAGAGCCAGAAAAATGGCAACGCCGTGCAGGATTTTCTCGAGCGCGCCTTCCGCAATATTCTCGGCCACTCCGTGCGGGTGCACGGCGCGGGGCGGACGGACTCCGGCGTGCACGCGCTCGCGCAGATTGCGCACGCCGATTTACCCGATCGCTCGTTAAGCGCGGCGCGATGGCCCGCTGCCTTGAACGCCTCGCTCCCGCCAGCGCTTCGCGTTCTGCGTTGCACGTGGGCGTCCGCGACCTTCCATGCCCGCTTCGACGCGCACGGAAAAATCTATCGCTACCGGATTTGGAACGATCGGATTCTTCCGCCACTCGAAGTTGGGCGCGCCTGGCTCGTCCCCCCTCCTCTCACTTTCGATATAATGAAAGAAGAGGCACAAGCGTTTCTCGGCCTTCACGATTTCAGTTCGTTTGCGGCCAACCGCGGCACACCGGTCGAAGACACTTGCCGCACCATCGATCGCGTCAATGTCCGGCGCAGCGGTCACGCAATCAGCGTGGAAATCGGCGGTGACGGTTTTCTTTATAAAATGGTGCGCCTGATGGTCGGCGCTCTCGTACGGGTAGGCCACGACCCTTCGTGCCGAGGGGAAATTGAGAAGCGATTGCAGTTTCCGGAGCGTTCTCCGGCCACCGCGAGATTGGTGGCGCCCGCCGCTGGTTTAATTCTCGTCCGTGTACGGTACTAAGTTTGCTTATACCTACGCGCCGGAGCGAGTGGCCGAAGACTTGCTTGCTGGCAATCGTAATGACGCCTACCACCGCCGCGCCGCACCCAGAACCAAGGCCCGCGGCCGGCTCCATTTCCTCGCTTAGCCGCGCTTGGGACTGGCTTTTCAGCCAGCGGCATTTTCACGTAAAGCTCCTCTCCGGGACCGCGGCCGGCGTCGTGGTTATCACTGTTCTCGCGGCCATTTTCCTTCTGATCACCTACCGCAATTACCAGCAAGACGCACTCCGCTCGCACACCACCGAAGTGCTTCGGATCGCCGGCGCACTCGAGAATGATCTGGCGGAATTGGAAACCACCCATCGCGGCTACCTCCTCGGCGGCGAAGCGGTAAACTCAGAAGCGTTCGTCCATCGCCAGAGCGCCGTTAAGGCTCGGATCGAAACCCTCACCGACCTCATCCTGGAAAATCCGACGCAGCGCAAGCGCGTCATGCGCCTGCAGGAATTGGTCAACGATTGGCTCCAACGCGTCGCCGCCCCCACCATGAAACAGCGGGAGAGTCGCGCCACGAGCGGCTCCAGCACTCTCCGCCCCGCCATCCCCTTGGGCGAATCCGTCCTCGATCAAGCCCGCGAAGTTCTCAACGCCCTTCGGAATGAGGAACAGATGATTCAAAACCAGCGGATGCGCGACCAGGAATGGTCCGTGCAATCCACTCAGATCCTCGACCTCGTGCCGAAGCTCGAACACTCCGTCGTGGACATGGAAAAGGAGAAGCGCGGTTACCTGCTCACGGGAGACGCTTCCTATGTCGAGAACTATAAGGCCGCCCTCACCGCGTTCGCTAACTACCGCGGCTATCTTTCCATCCTCGTCGCCCAGAACCCGGAGCAATCCGCCCTGCTCGATGACGTCAAAACCGGCGTCGATCAATGGATTCTCGTTTCCGGCAATCCGGAAATGGAAGCCCGCCGTCTCGGACGCGACCTCTCCAATTTGGGCGATCTCAGCAAGAGCGAAAAGCTCATCGCCGCCATCCAGCAACGCATCGCCCTTTTCCAGCAGAAAGAATTACACAGCTACGAAACGCGCGCCACTTCCGCGAAGCGCCGCCGCATCCTCACCACTGGCGGTCTCGGCGCCCTCTGCATCCTCGCCGTCGCCCTTCTCATCATCTCGAATAGCTACAGCTTCGTCCTCGTCCGCCGGCAGCTTTCGAAACTCGACGGCGTCGAAAGTCGCATCAAATCCATCATCCATAACATCCTCGATGGCATGATCACGGTCGACGATAAGGGCACCATCTGCTCGATGAACCCCGCAGCCGAGAAAATGTTTGGCTGCGTCAACAACGAGATGATCGGTCACAAATTTACCCGACTCGTTCCGAAGTGTTACACCGCCGACCCCGAGGCGCCCCCCGCCCCTTGCTCGTGGGGCGATTTCGCCCGCCGCACCGGCAGCGCCGGTCTCGCTGTGGGCAAAAACCGCCGTCAAGCCACGTTCCCGATCGAGATCTCTCTCAGCGAAATGGTCGTCGATGGACACCTCCTTTACGTCGCCATGGTCCGCGACGTCACGGAGCGGAAGCGCTTCGAAACCGAGATCGCGTCTGAAAAAGAGAGCCTCGCCGTCACCCTTCGGTCCATCGGCGACGGCGTCATCACCACCGACGTCC
>JBDUAE010000265.1:0-3450 GCA_040004805.1 Chthoniobacterales bacterium
CCGTGATCGAGATGGACCGCGAAGATCGCCTCGGGGAAAATCTCTTCCGCGGTGCGAATGATCGCTTCCAGCATCCGCTTATCGGTATAATTGCGCGCGCCTTTCGAAAGCTGGATAATGAAGGGCGCCTTGCTCTGAATGCAGCCGCGGAAAAGACCCATCGTCTGTTCGAGGTTGTTGATGTTGTAAGCGCCGACCGCGAATTTTTTGTAGGCGACTTTATAGAGTTGAGCAGTGGTGACGATCATGGGGCGGGGAATTTTTGATTTTGAATTCTGATTGCTGCCGGATACCAACCTGGCCAGTCCGCTGCAATCAGAAATCAGAATTTAGAAATCAGCAATCAGCAATTCGCTCAATCCACACCGGCGCTCGCGGGGAGAATCACGCTGACGGAGGTGCCGCGCGGATTGGAATCGATATCGAGCCGCCCATTATGATCGAAGACAGTCCGCTTCACGATCGGTAAACCGAGGCCCATCCCGCGCGGTTTGGTGGTGCAGAAGGGCGAAAAAATTTTATCCTTCAACTCGGGGTCAATCCCGGCACCGTTATCCTGCACGGTGACCACGACACCGCGCGTCCGCTCGCCTTCGCGAATCGGTTTGGCCGCCAGGGTGACGCGTGGCTTGGAACGTCCGTCCGTGGCCTCGGTTGCATTAGAAACGAGATGCGCAAAAGCTTCCGTCAGCGCGCTTTCGTCTCCGAGAACGTCCGGAAGATCATTCGGGAAATCGACCTCCACCGGAGTGTCATTGGTTTCGCTTCTCTCCCGCGCAATCTGCAGGGCCTTCGTCACCGAATCTCGAAGATTAAACGACTTCATCACCAACTCGGAGGGATGCGCAAAGTTGTTGATCTGAGTGATGATTTTGTCCAAACGATCAATTTCCTGCACCACTATTTCGTTAAATTCTTTTCGAAAATCGGCATCGTCGAACCGCTCCGGCAGGAGTTGCGCAAAAGTCTTGATCGCGACCAGCGGGTTCCGGATTTCATGCGACATGCTCGCGGCGAGATCGGTCCAAAAAGCGGCCCGTTCCAGCAGGTCCTCTTTTTGACGCAGATTTTCTTCCGCAGTGAGATCGTGCACGACCGCGACTGCGCCGAACGGGATACTATCATTCATCACCCGACGGACTTCCACGGTAAGGGAACGCCGAGTATTCGGATCCACCCAATGGCGCGGCGGGAGATTACCGACACTGGTGAGTGCTTCGCGCAGGAAGCCGGCGAGGCGTCCACCGGCGCTTTCAACGGGATGATGCAAAACCTCGGCGGCTTTTAAGCCGAGAACCTGTTCTGCGGCGGGATTAAACCACTGGACAATCGCATCTTCATCGATGGCCACGATCCCGGGCGGGATAGACTTCAGAAGCGTTTCCGCGAGAGTTTTCTGCAGGTTGAGTTCCTCATGCAGAAGTGCGTTTTCCAAGACGGTGGAAACGTGTTCCGCCAGCAACATCAAATTTTCCAAGTCGGGATAATCGAAGTGCTGTCCCGTGAGACGATGCCCGAAGTAAAGCCAGCCGATGATGCGGCCTTGCGCGTGCAGCGGGACAATCACTTCCGCACCGAAAGTGTCGAGCGCGCGCCGCATCAGAAGGCGTTGCGATTGCTCGGGCACTTGCGCGAGTTGGCCGCGGAAAATGAGGTGCGCGTTACGTTCGAACCAGCGGACCAACGGATCTCGCTCGCGATATTCGACTTCGTAAGTTTCGGGGAGACAACGTAAACCGGCACGCAGGCGATAGTGCTGGCTACCCCGGACGCGGGAGAAAATTCCGACCCGGGTCACACCCGCAGCGTCGGCTACACCCTCCACCACGCGCTCAAGGAGAGTCTCGACGTTATCGAAACGACGAAAGACGCGCGGAAAATGCGAAAGCGGCATCGACGCGGAGGCACGCTCCGAGGTCGGCTCGGGCCGACGAACCTTTTCCACGGTGGGCGATGGAGCGGCTTCTTCACGCAGCTCGCGATTTTCTTGCAGCAGCCGCAGGTGATCGAACGCCCGCGCCACGAGGGCCTGGAAGCGGCGCCGCTCGATCTGTAAATCATCGGCCGCGTAGATGCCCGATTCTTCGGCCTCCCGCAGGGGCTCGGAGCGAGGCGTGCCTAAAGCAATGAAGAGGACATCGGGCCATTCGTGCTGAATCCGATCGAGCAGATCCGGACCATCTTTCGCCCGTAGATCAAAGACCAGGACGCCGGGACTAGTCTGCTCCAGGACCGCATCAAGCCGATCAGGATCTGACACGGAACGAACCTGAGCCATGACGCGCAGGTACGCCCGAAGCCGCCGGGTCAGGTCAGCATCCTGCGTGTAAAGAATGCAAACTGGTATGAGGTTCACGCGGCGGCGACCTCTTCCTCAAATCGGACCAAAGGCAGCAGAATATGAAACGAGGTCCCCTTCGCCGGTTCGCTTTCCACTTCGATCTGACCGCCGTGCTCCTGAATGATGCCGTGCACGACTGAAAGCCCAAGGCCGGTGCCATAATCTTTCGTGGTGAAGAACGGGTCGAAGACATGGGCGATATCCTCGCTCTTAATTCCTTCGCCATTATCCTGCACCGTGATGCGCAAAACTTCCCTGGCATTTCCGCGAAGGCTGGTCGCCTCGTTCGGCAACCATCGCTCGTCGGCCCGGATTTCCGTAGCCACTATAAGTTCGCCGCCGAGCTTCATCGCATCCATCGCGTTAAGGAAAAAATTGAGGAAAACCTGTTCGAGCTGGTCTGCATCGGCCCGGATTGTATCAACTTCAGCGTTCCACGCCCTAGATAATTTGATTTCTTTTTGATAGAGGCGGTGGCCGACGAGCATGAGGGATTTTTCCAGGATTTCATGCACGTGCATCGGCTTCAGAAGTGGCTTCGCCGGCCGCGCGAAACGGAGAAGCTGGTTCACCAAAGAATCGATCCGGTCGATCTCATGCCCGATCAGGTTCGAAAAAGTGTCTCGGAAATCGGCGTCCTGATACCGCTCCGGAAGCAACTGCGCGAAGGTTTTGATCGAGACGAGAGGATTCTTGATTTCGTGCGCCATCCCCGCGGAGAGAGTGCCCAGACTGGCCAGGCGATCGCTCCGGCGGATTTGATGCTCCAGACGCTTCAGCGCAGTGATGTCGGTTAAAACCATGAGGGCGCCCAGCATTTCGCCCTCTTGTCCGTGAAAAATTGAGCTGCTGGCTCGCGCTACCACGGTCTGTTGCGCGGACGGCAGGACTAATTCGTTATTCTGCCGGCGTTCGACCGAGCGCAAAGTATCGCGCAATGCATCGCAAATAAGCTCCGGAAGTTGGTCGATCGGTCGGTCGATGATTTCCCGCGGCTCGAGGCCCGTAATTTGCCCGGCCTCATTATTGAAGACAGTGACGCGCTCGTCCGCGCCCACCGCAATTACACCGCTAGTTAGATTCTCGAGCAGCGTTTCATTGTAGAGCTT
>JBDUAE010000030.1:0-11638 GCA_040004805.1 Chthoniobacterales bacterium
CGGCTGCGCTTGATCTCGCGCGTGATCTTGCGATGCATGTGCGCGGGCATCCCGGTGACACGCCGGGGAAGAATCTTGCCGCTCTCGGTGACGAACTTGCGAAGAAGATCAGGATTTTTGTAATCGATCGCTTCGGTGGAGATGTCGATGCGGCGCCGCGGCATGGTGCGATTGGCACGGCGGAAAGCGGAGCGGCGTTTGGCGGTTTTGGGTTGCATGATGATTACCGAGTTTCGCGATGAAGAGTATGCCGCTTTAGAAAGGGATTATACTTCTTTTTCTCGAGACGATTGGGGGTGCGCGGGCTCTTTTTGTTCCGCGTGCTCATGTAACGGGAGACGGGCGCGCCGAGTGCCTTCGCTTCGGTGCACTCCAAGGTGATGATTTCCTGTGCCATGCTTCTTATTCCTTACTGTCGTCGCGATCGGACTTCGATTCTTCTTCCTCGCCCTCGCCGCCCTCTTCATCCGTCAGACCAAAAAGGGAAGTCACCGACTGGCGAACGCGCGAAGCCTTATTTTGTTTTTCGAGTTGAGATTGGCATTCGACCGTGAAGCGGGCAAATGGGATCGCCTCTAAGCGGGCGTGACCGATGGCTTTACTCGACATTTCGCAAACACCGTAGGTACCGAGCTCGATGCGCTTGAGCGCCTGATCGATTTCGTAAAGGGCATCCTGTTCCTGGGAGAGCAAGCTGAGGGCAAAGTCTCGATCGTAAGCATCGCTCCCGGCGTCGGCTTGGTGCATCCCGAATGCGGAGGCTTCGCTGCCTTCGGCGCGCGAGCGCAGGTTATCCTTCGCCACGCCCGCCATGGAGTCGACCATCGCGTCGCGCAGTTGCAGCAGCTTCTCGCGCTGGCCGTTGGTGAAAGGATCGAGCCGGCGTTGTTTGTGATTGTTGCCAAGGATCGCCTGGGTGGGAGTGAGCTCACGGCCGCGATTTTTTTGGTGGCCGTTCGCATGCTTAGGCGCTGGGAGAATGGCCGCACTTTTTTTGCTCACGGTTTTCGCAGGCGCCGATTTTTGCGCCTTCTTCGCGGGGGCCTTCGCCTTAACCGGAGTCTTCTTCACGGCAGCCGGCTTTTTCTTAGCTTTAGCGGCAGGGGCAGCCTTCTTGTGAGCCGCTTTCTTAGCCGGCTTCGGAGCGGGCTTCTTTTTTTTGGAACTGGCCATAAAATTGTTATCGCCACGCCCGATTCCCGGCGCAAAGCGGAGGCATACTTAAGAGCATATCCCGTGCGGCGCAAGGAGAGAATTCCCTCGCAGAAATGCTGGGAAAATCAGCCAGTTTTTCCGCTCGAATTTCAGGAACTTGCGCTCGAATAACGCCGCAGCGCGAAATTCCAGAAAGTCCGTGAAATCGCCAGCGCGAGGGTGCCGGCGACGGCGAGATGAACCATGAGCCAAAGCGGGTCGGATAATGGCTTGATGAGAAGACGGGCCGGAATGTTTGCGACGATAATCACCGGAATAATCCACCCGAAAACGAAGCGAAACATTCGTGGAAAAATAACGTCCGGATAACGCGCGATCTGGAGGAAGTTAAAATAGCCGTAAACCAAACCTTGGGCGCGAATAATCCAAAAGCTGACAGCTGCCAGCGAGAGCATGATTGAGTAATGCACGGCGACCCCGAAACTGAGTGCCACGAGATAAAGCAAGACCGCGACGGGGCCGGGTACGATGTGCAGTTGGGCGAGCGACACGATCACGACCACCCCGCCGAGGAGCGCATTCAGAATGCTGTCGAGTCCGAATTGCTTGGTCGAAACCGCGAACTGGCTGTCCACCGGCAGCAGCAGGAGGGAATCCAATTTTCCGGTCCGGACCAGTTCAGGAATATTCGAGACGTTCATAAAGAAGAAGGCCTGGAAGAGTTGAGCGACGATCTGATGCGTCCCGACCAGGAGCACGACCTCCCATTTTGACCAGCCGCCGATTTGATTCACCTGCCCGAAAATGATGCTGAAAAAAGCGATCTGCCCGCAGAACCAAAGCACCTCGACCAGAAGCCAGAGAATGAAATTCGCCTTGAAGCTCATCTCGCGGATGAGCGAGTTGCGCAGCATGATCGTGTAGATTTCGAAATAGCGCCGCATCGCGAATTTTCGTGTAACTAATCCATCCCTCAACCGGTCTATCTATAGTGCTATCTTTGCTTTCATGAAACGGCCGGCTGCTCTAGTGCTCGCGGCCGTGCTCCTCCTCGCCGTGGTCTTCGGCCTGCGGCGTTGCGGCGGTGAGAACGCTCAAACTTTCCAAACGGCAGTGGTCGCGCGCGGACCCATCACGCAGGCAGTGAGCGCGACGGGAACGCTCAATCCAGTCGTAAACGTGCAGGTTGGCAGTCAGGTTTCGGGCAACATTCAGAAACTCTTCGTTGATTTCAATTCGCCGGTAAAAGCGGGCGAGATCGTGGCCCAAATCGATCCCGTGGTCTTTCAGGCCAACGTCACGCAAGCGGAAGGAGACGTGGCGAGCGCGAAAGCGGCGCTCGAATTGGCGCGAGTGAGTGAAGGCCGGATCGAATCGCTGGTCGCGAAGCAAAGTTCAGCCCAAGCCGATCTCGACCAGGCGCGCGCGTCGCTCCATCAGGCGGAAGCGAACGTGCAAATCAAACAAGGCGCTCTCGATAAAGTCCGCGCGGATCTGGAACACGCCACCATCCGGTCGCCCGTCGATGGCGTGATCATTTCGCGCAGCGTGGATGTCGGGCAAACCGTCGCCGCCAGCCTGCAGGCGCCGGTGCTTTTCACGATCGCGAACGATCTCACGAATATGCAGATCGATGCCAACGTGGCGGAAGCGGATATTGGATCGGTCGCGATCGATCAAGCGGTAGATTTCACGGTGGACGCGTTTCCGAATCACACCTTTCACGGGAAGGTCACACAAGTCCGGAACGCGCCGATTAACGTGCAGAACGTGGTTTCGTACGACACCGTTATCGGAGTCAGCAATCCGGAACTGAAGCTGAAACCTGGGATGACCGCGAACGTCTCGATCGTCGCGGCGCACGATGAGAACGTCTTGAAAATAAGCAACGCCGCTCTGCGCTTTCGCATGGCGGATGAGAAGCCGGCACCCGCGCGGACGGGAGCGCTACCGGGCGGTGGGAAACCGGGGGCGGGCCGGTCTGGCGGTGGGAATGACGCGGGCGGCGGCAGCGGTCGGCCACAGGGTGAAAACCGCGCGACGCGCACTGTTTACGTCTTGGCTTCGGGGGCAAACGAGCCCAAGCCGACGCAGATCAAGACCGGGATCAGCGACGGCGTCTTCACCGAAGTCCTGGAAGGCTTGCAGGAGGGCGATCGAGTGGTGACAGCGGCTTTAACGGGCGAGAAGGCAAAGGCGCCGAGCGGGAATCCATTTAGCGGAGGCGGACGACGGGGATTCTAGCCGCGCGCAAAATGCCTAACGAAAGCAACGGCGCGGTTGTCCGGCTAGCGGATGTGCATAAGACTTATCGTTCGGGCGAAATGGAAGTACACGCCGTCCGCGGCGTCTCGCTCGAGATTCACCGAGGCGAATTTGTCGCGCTGATGGGTTCGAGCGGCTCGGGAAAATCGACGTTGATGAATCTACTCGGTTGTCTCGATCGCCCGACGCGCGGCCATTATTTTCTTGATGGCTCGGATGTTTCGCAGCTCGAGCGAGATCAATTAGCCGACATCAGAAACGGCAAATTGGGTTTCGTTTTCCAAAGTTTTAATCTTCTGCCTCGCACATCGGCCCGGGAAAATGTGGAGCTGCCGCTGCTTTACGGAACCCGTCGTCTGACCAATGCCGAACTGCGCGCGAAAGCCGACGCGGTCCTGGCTTCGGTCGGTCTCCAAGGCCGGGAAGATCATCATCCGAGTCAGCTTTCCGGCGGGCAACAGCAGCGGGTCGCGATCGCGCGCGCGCTCGTGAATGATCCCGAAGTGTTGCTCGCGGACGAACCGACCGGGAACCTCGATAGCCGCACCAGCGTCGAGGTGATGGATATTTTTCAGCAACTCAACGATCGCGGCATCACGATTATCATGGTGACGCACGAATCGGATATCGCGTCGTATGCGCGGCGCAATATCGTGATGCGCGATGGCCGGGTGCGGAGTGATCAACCGGTGAATGCTCGCCTGAATGCCGCAGCGGAACGCGTCCGTCTGCAGGCGGTCGCCCGCGAAGAGGAGGATGCGGGATGAGACTTGGTTCCACGGTGAAGGTGGCGTTTCTGGCTTTGCGCCGGAATAAATTGCGCTCCGTCCTGACTGCGCTCGGCATCATCATCGGCGTGGCCGCAGTCGTGGCGATGGTCGGCATCGGAAACGGTGCGAAGGCGCAAGTGGAAGCCCAGATCGCGAGCCTCGGCGAGAACGTAATTCTGATCTTTTCTGGGAGTACGACTTCGAGCGGAATCCGCACCGGCTGGGGTGGCGCCGGTACTTTGAAAATAGAAGACGCGGAGGCGATCCGCCGAGAAGTGCCGGCGGTGATCGCATTGAGCGAGGAGGTTCCCTCGACTTCGCAGGTTGCCGCCGGCAATCAAAATTGGTTCACCCGCATCTACGGCGAATCCGACAGCTACTTCGACATCCGACAGTGGGCGCTCGCGAGCGGGACGCCATTCACGGCGCAGGACGTGCGGAGCGCGAATAAGGTCTGCGTAATCGGGAGCACGACCGCGAAGCAGGTTTACGGCGGACAGGATCCGGTCGGGCAGGTTTTGCGAATCAAGAACGTACCTTTCATCGTGACCGGCGTCTTGAGTTCGAAAGGCTTGAGTACGCAAGGAACCGACCAGGACGATATTGTGGTGATGCCTTTCACCAGCGCACTCAAACGCGTGACCGGCGGCACCACCTTGCGCTCGATGAATGTGCAAGTGGGCAGCCAGAGCGATCTCGCTCCCGCGCAACAGCAGATCATCGCTCTCTTGCGGCAACGCCATAACATTCGCGAAGGGCGCGACGACGATTTTACGGTGCGTAACCAGGAAGAAATCGCGGAAGCGGCGACAGCGACTTCGCGGGTGATGACGCTGTTGTTGGGAGCGATCGCGGGGGTCTCGCTCGTCGTCGGCGGGATCGGCATTATGAACATCATGCTGGTGAGCGTGACCGAACGGACCCGGGAGATCGGGGTGCGACTCGCGGTCGGCGCGCACGGTCGCGATATTCTTACGCAGTTCCTGATCGAGGCGCTGGCTTTGAGTTCAATCGGCGGGCTGATCGGAATCGCCCTCGGACTGATCACTTCACAGGTTCTCTCGGCGGTGGCGAATTGGCCGACCTTGGTTTCGTTTACTTCGATCGCGGCAGCGTTTCTGGTCAGCGCGGGAGTTGGAGTTTTCTTTGGTTTTTATCCGGCCCGGCAGGCGGCGATGCTCGATCCGATCGAGGCGCTGCGCTACGAATAGCCGACACGCGGCTTTTGACTTTGCCCAAGCGGCGCGGACGCTCGCCGATGACACAGCCTAATCGTTTTCAAAAACTGGTCGCGGTCGCGAAAGAGCGGATCACGGAAATTTCTCCCGCGGCGGCGCAAGCGGAAACCGAGAGCGGAAGCGCGCTTTTGATTGATGTGCGGGAGAAGAGTGATTGGCAAAACGGACACGCGGTGGGCGCGCGTCATTTGAGCCGGGGTATTGTTGAACTCGAGATCGAAGACGAGGCGCCGAATCTCGAACAGCCGATCATCTGTTATTGCGGTGGAGGCAGCCGTTCCGCGCTCGTGGCGGAAAGTTTGCAGAAGATGGGATACACCAATGTGAAATCGATGTCGGGCGGGATGGGCGCGTGGCGGGAAGCGGGGCTGCCGGTCAGCGCAGACTAGAAGTCGCGCTCCGGATTTTCCTCGGAATCGATCCGAACTTTCGAACATGAGGATGAAGGAAAAGACGCCCTGGCTGAATCGCACGGTTCTGGGGATTGGGCTTGCGTCGCTCTTCAGCGATTGGTCGCACGAAATCGCGACAGCCGCGATGCCCGCGTTTCTCGCTACTCTTGGTGTGGCGGCGGCGTGGCTCGGGATTATCGAAGGCGTTTCCGACGGGCTGGCGAGCGTCGCGAAGATGGCGTCGGGCTATTACACAGATGGCCTGCGCCGGCGGAAGCCAATTGCCGTTGTCGGCTATTTGATGACGGCGCTCGGAACCGCGGCTTTCGCACTGGCGACGAATGCGTGGCACGTCCTCTTCGCTCGTGCCGGTGCTTGGTTGGGTCGCGGGGTGCGTACCCCGGTCCGTAAAGCACTGCTCGCCGCTTCGGTGCCGCGTTCCGCTTACGGCCGCGCCTTCGGATTGGAGCGCGCGATGGATACGGTTGGCGCGATTGTCGGTCCGCTCACTGCGCTCTTCCTCCTCGAAGTTACCCAGCACAATTACCGAACGCTCTTCGCCTGGACGCTTCTCCCGGGTGTCCTCGCGGCGGGCGTGATCGCGTTCCTAGTGAAGGAAACGGCGCGCGCGCCTGTGCCACATATTTCCTTCGGCGAGCGACTGCGGTTGCTGCCGAAACCGTATCGCAAATTTCTCGTGGCGGTGGGTCTCTTCGGTGCGGGCGATTTCGCGCACACGATGTTAATTTTGCTCGCGACCCAGAAGCTAACGCCGGCGCTGGGAATTGGCCGTGCCGCCAGCGTCGCGGTGACGTTGTACATTCTGCACAATGTTTGTTACGCTGGCTTTTCCTTCGTGGCCGGCTGGCTGGGCGATCGGTTTGCAAAGAATTTCGTGCTCGCTGGCGGATACGCTCTCGCCGGCGTGATGACGCTGGCGGTGATTTTTCTTCCCGTCACGATCTGGACAATGGCGGGCATCTTTATCGCGGGCGGCGTTTACGTGGCGATCGAGGAAACGCTAGAGGACGCGATGGCGGCGGAACTGGTGGAGGAGCCTCATCACGGGATGGCGTTCGGGGTTCTCGCGACGGTGAACGGAATTGGCGATTTCATTTCGAGCATCGTGGTCGGGCTGTTGTGGACAGCTTTCGGAACGGCGATTGCGTTCGGCTATAGCGCGGTGCTGTTCTTTCTCGGGGCGCTGCTGGTGGCGCGCGCACGAACGGGCATCGCTGCTTAACCGCCGACCGCCTGGTAGTGGCCCAAGCCGCGTCGCCACATAAAATGGGCGGTGGCCCATGTGGCCAAAAGCCACCCGGTTTGGATGAGGAGCGCTTCGATCATGGCGACGCCTTTCAGGCGCTCGAGGAAGATCGCGATCGGGCAGAAGAGTTCGTAATAAAACGGCAGCCATTTCATCACGGCCTGAATGCCGGCCGGCATGATATCGACCGGGAACATTTGGCCGCCGAGAAAATATTCGAACGAGTAGATGATGAAAACAATCGTCGAAATTTCCAGGATCCAGAATGCCATCATGGCGATGCTGTAGGTGATGAAGAACTGGATCATCGCGGCCATCAGAAGCGAAAGGGTCGCTGCCGGGTAGGCGAGGGGATTTGATGGGAAAGTGAGATAACTGTGGAAGTAGACGAAGATGAGCGCGATCGGCACGATCGTGACCACGGTGTAAACCAACCGACCGCTCAGAAAAATGCTGAAGCGGTAACCCAGATAATTGAGCGGCTTGGTCAGGAAAGAATTGATCTGGCCTTCCCGAATATCGGAAGCGATCTGCCATTCATCCTCCGTCGGAGTCACGAGGTTCGAGACCAAAATCGTGAGCAGATAATAATAGATCATCGAGCCGTAATCGTACCCCTGCATCCCGCCGCCTTTTTCCTGGAAGATCGCGCGCCAGAGGAAAACGGTGCCGGCCAAAGGGATCAGTCCGAAGATCGCGCGCAGTAAGTAATTCCAGCGATAGACGAAGGTGTTTTGCAAACCGAGCTTGAAGACGGCGGTATATTTGGAAGCGCGCATTGCGACTCGTTAGGCGAGACTACGCGTCGCCAGTTCGGCGGCTAATTTCATCGCCGCGATCATGCTGTCGGGTCGCGCGATGCCTTTGCCCGCAATCTCGAAAGCGGTGCCGTGATCGGGACTGGTGCGCGGGAAAGGCAGACCGAGAGTGACGTTCACGCCTTCGTGAAAAGCATGCAGCTTGAGCGGGATCAACCCCTGGTCGTGATACATACATAGGACGCCATCCCAAGCCCCCGCCGCCGCGTGGTAGAACACGGTATCGGGCGAAAGTGGACCAACAAACATCGGTTGCTCCGACGAGGGAAAGCGAGTGTTTAATGCTGCGATCGCGGGCGCGATGAGGGTATTTTCTTCCTCGCCCAAGGCGCCGGATTCGCCAGCGTGAGGATTCAAGCCTGCGACCGCGATCCGCGGCTCGCGACCGAGGCGACGGCGGAGAAATTCCATCAGCAAAACGCCTACTCGAACGATCTCGCTTTGTGAAAGAGCTTCCGCGACCCGGCGCAGTGGGATGTGGGTGGTGACGAGGGCGACCGTGAGGGTGCTGCCAGTCAGGAGCATTGCAAAGTTTTCTACCCCACAGCGCGCCGCGAAAAATTCCGTCTGCCCAGGATACGGAAAGCCGATCGCATACATTCGCGCCTTGTGGATCGGGCCGGTCACAACCGCCGCCACTTCGCCGCGACAGGCGGCGGCGACCGCTTCCTCCAGCGCGGCTGCGGCCGCGCGCGCCGTTTCATCGGAGGGTTCGCCGGGACGGCAGGCGGGGTAGTCGCCCAGGACTACGAACTCGCAGTTCGGCAGGGCAGGCGAATCGAGCGCCGCCGCGACGATTTCCGGCCCGATGCCGGCTACGTCACCGAGAGTGAGGCCGATTCGCAAGCGGCTGCTAAAACTTGCGGATGGTGGCCTTCTGGCGCAGGCCAGCGAGCCAGTTTTCCTGCATGCGCTGGGCGTCTTCCTGGCGCAATTTTTTCTCCACCTCGTCTCGCACTTGCGCTAGAGATTTGGTCACGCCTCCGCGCTTTTCTTCGACCTTGAGGATGTAAAAGTTGCCGCCGAGTTCGATAATGTTGCTCACTTTGCCGACGGGGAGACTAAACGCGACTTTCTCGAGTGGACCGGCCAGCGTCTGATGTTCGATCCAGCCCCAATCTCCGCCGAGATCGCGCGTGCTATCCTCCGAATACATCTGCGCCATGCGCGCAAAATCCGAGCCGCTCGTCAGCTTACCGCGAATCTCTTGCGCCATCGCTTTTTGAGACGCGGCGTTTCCCTCCACGGCCCGGCTTGGAATCATGATCATGCGCAGCTTCACTTCTTCTTTGCTGGAGAAATCTGCCCGATGCTTTTGGTAATATTCCTGCATCCGGAGAGGGGAGGCGACCATGTTTGGGTTCACATTTTTCCCGCGCATAGCCGAGACGATGATCTTCTCGTACTCGCTTTTCTTAAACTCGGAGAGTGAGTAATTCTGCGCCCGTAACGCTTCGATGAAGGTATTGCGATCACCGCCGAAATTGTCGCGGATGATCTCGCTCATGCGCTGCTCCACGAAGTAATCCGGTAGCGACAATTTTTCCTTCTTGAAAGACTGGACGATCAACTCACGGTCAATCAAATCCTGCAAGGCTTGTGCTTCGGCTTCCTTGATTTTCTTTTCGTATTCCGCGCCGGTGAATTGTTGGCGGAGGGCGCGTTCGCGCGGCGCAATTAACCCCCGCACTTGCGAATACGTAATCACTTCCCCGTTTACGGTGGCAGCGATACCATCAATAATACGAGCCTCTTCCGCTGCATTTACCGCCCGGCAGAGCGGGGAGTTAGCGAGCAATGCGAGCAGGCCGAGCGCGACAAAAAACGAACGAATCATGAAATCAAATCTTCCTGGTTAATTCGAGTACTTCAGAGAGGCTCTGGTCGATCTTAGCGGTACTTAAACGAGGGAATTTGCCACCCACAAGTATTAAATCCCCTCGGCGGGTCAGCATCAATTTGCTTTCCCGGACCTCAACGCGGGTGATTCCCGCTTTACCAGCAGCGAGTTTGATTTCGGTCAAGGTGAGCAAATTGTCAACCGCCGCGGGGAATTTCCCAAAGCGGTCGCGCCAATCCTGGCGCAGCCGATCCCATTGCGCGCGACTGCTAATTTGGGCGAGAGCGCGATAGGCCTGAATCCGGAGCAAGGTCTCGCCGATGTAGGATGAAGGAATGAAGGCGGGAACGCGCGTGGCGGGTTCCATCCGAACGAATTCCGCTTCATTCGTGGCCACGAAATCGAGGCGCACCTCCACCTCGAGACGCGCTTTAAATCTCTCGCCCTTCAGCTGCGCGACCGCCTGCTTCAGTAACTGGCAATAGAGGTCGAAACCCACGGCCACGATATGACCGCTCTGGGCCGTTCCGAGAATGCTACCCGCCCCGCGGATTTCGAGGTCGCGCATCGCGATACGAAAGCCCGCGCCTAACGAGCTGTATTGTTTGATGGCGTTGATCCGTTTGCGCGCCGCGCCTACCATCATCATTTCGCGCGGGAGAAGAAGGTAGGCGTAGGCTTTGTGCTCCGCCCGCCCGACCCGGCCGCGGAGTTGATAGAGATCCGCGAGGCCGAAACGATCCGCGCGGTCGATGATGATGGTGTTCGCATTCGGAATATCGAGCCCGCTTTCGATGATAGTGGTGCAGACGAGGACATCGATTTGCCCCGAGACGAAACGCGCCATCACGGTCTCGAGCGTGTCCGCGTCCATCTGGCCGTGGCCGAATTCAACGCGCGCCTGCGGACAAAGTTCGGAGATGCGATCGCGCACCTTCTCGATCGATTGCACCCGGTTGTGCAGGAAATAGACCTGGCCTTGGCGTTCCAATTCCCGGTTGATGGCGTCGCGAATGATGCGCTCATCGTAGCCGCAAACCACGGTCTCGACTGGAAGCCGATTCAGCGGTGGCGTCTCGATCGTAGACATATCTTTCACGCCCACGAGCGAGAGGTAAAGCGTGCGCGGGATGGGCGTGGCGGAAAGCGTCAAGACATCCACGAGCTTGAAGAGCTCCTTGAATTTCTCTTTGTGCAGAACTCCGAAACGCTGTTCCTCATCGATCACGACGAGGCCGAGATCCTTGAATAAAACATCGCCCGAAATAATGCGGTGCGTGCCGACGACGATGTCGACACCGCCTTCACGCAACAGCTTCAACACCTTTTTTTGCTCCGCGGGCGAACGGAAACGGCTCAGCATTTCGATCCGGACCGGGTAATCGAGCATGCGTTGGCGGAAGGTCTCGAAATGCTGCTGCGCCAGAACCGTCGTCGGCGTGAGAATGGCGACTTGCTTGCCTTCCATGACGGCCTTGAAAGCGGCGCGAATTGCCACTTCGGTCTTGCCAAAACCAACGTCGCCGCAGATCAGGCGATCCATCGAGCGCGGCTGCTCCATATCGCGTTTGGTCGCGTCGATCGCCTTGAGTTGATCGACCGTTTCACGAAATGGGAACGAATGTTCAAACTCGCTCTGCCATTTCGTGTCGGACCCGAAAGCGTGACCGAGCTGCGTTTCGCGTTCCGCCTGCACCTCCAGCATTTTACCGGCGTAATCGAAAATCGAGGCAGCAGCGTTCGTCTTGGCCCGCGCCCATTTCGCATCCGCGAGGGAACTGAGCGACGGTGATTTTTTGCCGACACCGACGTAGCGGGAAACGAGGTAGGCTTGCTCAAGCGGGACGTAAAGGCGGGCCTCGTCCGCGAATTCCAGCGTCAACACTTCCTGTT
>JBDUAE010000266.1:0-3444 GCA_040004805.1 Chthoniobacterales bacterium
GGCGCCAGACGCCGGCCATGCACCCGATGCGTCGGAAATTCAAAATGCTTTTGCAGATGCACAAACGCGCCCGCGGCCTGGATCAAGCCCTTGAAATACGCCCAATCCTCCGAAGTCGTTTTCAACCAAAGATGCTCCAGAACGTCGTGCGCCTCGTAGTAACGTTGCTCGTTCCAGCAGCGAAAAAAACCGCGGTAACACGGGTCCTGCGCCACCTCGATCGCGCTTCCCGCCTTGGCCATCGTCGGCTCCAGTTCGGCTACGAAACGCGAAATCCTCTCGCCTTTAGTCATCCAGGCCGTAGTTTGCTCCCGTCTGAGATGAGGGGCAAACCAGCACGCTTTATTTTCCCGCACCCGAGCAGCGGGGGCGCAGGTCGGCGCGGCGCGGAATGACCGCGGGTAGCCTTATCATTTTCCTGGCGATCGTCGCGGGACTCATCTTTCTCTCCGCGCTTTTCTCCGGTCTCGAGACCGCGCTCTTCTCGCTCAAAGCGCATCAACTGCGCCGGCTCGAAGATAAGCATCCGTCGCTGAAGAATTTCATCACCGCGTTTCGCGATAACCCGCGCCGCGTCCTCAATGTGCTCTTGCTCAGCGACGCCGTCGTCAACGTCCCGCTGATCGTGCTTTGCCTTTTCCTCCTTTGGGAAGGACCGGCCGCGACCGCAAATCTGCCGCAATGGCTCGCGGCCGTGGCCATTTTTGCCGTCATCGTTCTGCTCTGCGATCTCATTCCGAAAGTGCTCGCGCTTTCGGCGCCCTATCGGCTTTCCACCATCGGCGTCTTCACTTTGCGCGCGCTCATGCCGCTACTCGATCGCGTCGGCCGTTTCCTCGAAACCATCAGCCGCGCCATCGTGGATCGGCTTGCTCCGGCGAATCCGAGACGAGGGGGAATCAGCGATGACGAACTCGAGACGCTCCTCGAAATCGGCGAGGAAGAAGGCACGCTCCACGAAGCCGAGGGGGAGATGATCCAGGAGATCATCAAATTAGGCGACAAGACCGCGAAGGATTGCATGACGCCGCGCGTCGATACTTTTACTTTGCCCGACGATTGCACGAACGCGGAGGCGATCGCGCAGCTCAAAGAAAAACGACACCGCCGCGTGCCGGTTTACGCGGACACGCCCGACCAGATCGTCGGCATCCTCGATGTGAAACTGTTCCTGCTCAATCCGAGCGAGCATTACACCGAGCATCTCGTCGCGCCTTCTTTCGTTCCGGAGACAATGCGCGCGCCGGTGTTGTTGCGAAATTTTCTCTCGCGCCCACAGGCGATGGCGATCGTGGTCGATGAATTTGGCGGCACCGAAGGAATCATCACGCTCTCGGATTTGGTCGAGGAAATTCTGAGCGACGCCGCCCCCCTCGGACAGGCCGATCTTTACATCGAGCCCCTGGAAGACGGCCGTTTTCTCGTCAGCGGCAACGCGCGTCTCGACGACCTCGCGGAGCATCTCGGCTTCGAGTTGGAAGCCGACGGCATCGACACCATCGGCGGGCTCGTTTTTAACCGACTCGGTTATCTGCCGCCGTCCGGGACGCAGGTGGAATTGCCGCGACTCGCCATCACCATCCGCCGCACCGCGCGAAAGCGGATCGAGGAAATGGTGCTCGAAAAAACCGGAAACGTGCATGACGATGAGCACGCGCCGAACGGAGAGCACGCCTCATGATCTGGCTCGCGGTGGTGGGATTGTGCGCGATCACCTTTCTCTTCGCCGGGATTGAAGCGGGCTTGCTCTCGATCGATCCCGTGCGCCTGCGGCAACAGGTGAAACAGCGCAGACGCGGCGCCGCGCGGCTGGCGCGTTTGCTGGAAGAACCGGAGCGCCTCCTCGTCACCGTGCTCCTGGTCACAAACGTCGCGAACATCATCGCTCTCCTTCTCGCCACGCGCGTGCTGGAGCGATCCTTCGGTCATGTCGGCTATTTTATCGCCATCGGCGCCGGGATTCCGATCCACCTTTTCCTTTTGGGGGTGTTGCCGAAATCACTCTTCCGGCGTTTTCCGTTGCGCGCGCTTTCGTCGCTAGGCGGCGTGCTCGAGAAAACGTCCATGATCCTCTGGCCCGTCCTGGAAGTCGGCCAATATCTCGGCCGCCTCCTGCTCCCGCAGCGCGCGTCCGAGTCCCGCCGGCTTTTCGCCGCGCGGGAAGAATTGAAACAAGTCGCCGTGCAGAGCGAGCGGGAAGGTTCCCTTACTTCCTCCGAGCGCGCCATGATTCACAACGTGGTCGACTTCCGAAACGTGCGCGTGCGCGACGTGATGAAGCCGCTCGGGCAATGTCTCACCGTCCCGGCGAACAGCTCGATCGAATCCGTTCTGCAACTGAGCAGCGCTTCCGGCATCGACGATTTTCCCGTCATCCAGGCCGGTGCCGCCATCGGCTTGGTCAACGCCCTCGACATCCTGCTCGACAAAACTGCGCCCACTTCCCTCCCGCGCTATACCCGTCGCATCGTCACCGCGCAGGAAAACGAACCCGCCTATCGAGTAATCCGCCGCCTCCGCGCCGCTCGCTTGCGCCTCGCGGCGGTAGTCGATGCGCGCCGCAGATTACTCGGGATTGTGACCGACGAAGAATTGATCAGGCGCCTCGTCCAAAGCGCGTAATCGACCGCGACCCCTTTCGAGTTTCTGGGCGATTGAGCGATTCGAAAACCCAACCGACCCTGAAACAACCGACTAGATGCTCGCGGGCTTCCCGGAAAGAATCCGCGCTGTGTTTACGAGCGCCACGTGCGAAAAAGCCTGCGGAAAATTTCCCAACAACCGCTTCGCCTCCGGATCGTATTCTTCGGAAAGCAGGCCCACGTCATTGCGCAATTTCAGGAGCCGCTCGAATACTTCACGCGCCTCATCCTGCTTGCCGATTAAATGCAGGCAATCAGCCAGCCAGAAAGTGCACAAGAGGAAGACGCCCTCTTTTCCCGATAACCCATCCACCTCGCTCTCGGTGCGATAGCGCAAGACAAAGCCATCCTGCACGAGATCACGCTGGATTGCTTCCACCGTGCTGACCACCCGAGGATCGCTAGCCGGCAGAAACCCGACTAGCGGCATCATGAGCAGACTGGCATCGAGTTGGTCCGAACCGTAGACCTGCGTGAAGGCCTGCTTCTTCTCGTTAAACCCCTGCTCGCACACCTGTCGATGAATCCGATCCCGGATCGAGCGTCGGCGCATCAGGTTTTCCGCCTTCGAAAAACCGCTCGCCTCTCCCAGCTTTACCGCCCGATCAAACGCCACCCACGCCATCATCTTCGAATGCGTGAAATGCTGCATCTCGCCGCGAATTTCCCAAATCCCCGCGTCCGGTTTCTCCCACTTCGATTCCAACGAATTAACCAACGCCGCCTGTAACCGCCAATCCGTCTCCTCGATTTTGATTCCGGCACAATGCGCCCGCCACATCGAATCGAGCACCTCGCCGTA
>JBDUAE010000031.1:0-11627 GCA_040004805.1 Chthoniobacterales bacterium
AGCGGGACGTAAAGGCGGGCCTCGTCCGCGAATTCCAGCGTCAACACTTCCTGTTCTCCGCCGCCCACCGCCGGAATTTTCTTGAGCTCCAGAAAACGTCCGACGCCATGCTCGAGATGAACTACGAGATCGCCTTCGTTGAGTTCGCTGAAATCAATCTGAGCTCGATTACGCCCTTGCTGTTCTGCTCGCTGCAAACGCCGACGGCCGTGCGCGGTGGAGCGGCCGAAAAGCTCGGCCGCGGAAAGAATAACCAGCTTTCCCGCGGGAAAATAAAATCCGCGGGCCAGCGTTCCCACGGCCAGCTCGATGCCATCCAGCGCGCCGCTGGCGGGTAGCATGATCTCCCGAAAGCGTTCGATCTCACCCTCCGTCTGGAAGTAGATCACGATGGTCTCGTTCGCCGCGCGCCATTCCGCGAGCCGTGCGGCGAATTGCGCACGCTTCGCCTCCAGAAGTATGAAATCTCCCACCGCAAATTCTGCGAGATCGGATTCTTGAAAGGCGCCGTCGAAGTTTTCCGGCGTGGCCGCGTTTTCCAGCCAGCCCTCGCTGAGGAAAATGTGCGCGTCGTCTCCGGGCTCGGGTTCCAGCGCAACACGAAGGTGCTCGCTCGCGATGTAATCGCCCACCGTCCCTTCCTGATCTTCCGCCGTGCCGAGGAGAAGATCGATTGATTGCAGTTGTCGAATGGAGGTCTGCGTATCCAGATCGAACTCGCGCAGCGACTCGATCTCGTCGTCAAAAAATTCCGCGCGTACGGGGAGCTGGGCCTGCCAGGAAAAGAGATCGAGAATACCGCCGCGAACCGCGAACTGGCCGCGGGTCGCGACCTGCGCCACGCGCTCGTAGCCATTTTCGGCGAGTCGGCTAATTAAGCCGTCCATGGTTTGGCCGGCGCCGCGTTTGATGCGGGAGGCCGAACGCTGAAGCGCGTCGATTTTCGGAGCCGGCTGGCTGAGACTGGCGCGCGTGGCGACGATGAGGTGCGGGCCGGGCTCACGCGCAATCGTGCTGAGCAAGGCGAGGCGCTCCGCCGCGATCTCGGGATCGGGCAGGATATTCTCGACCGCCGCAAACTCCGCTTCAGGCAGGAATAATGCCTTGGGCTTCCAGTTTAGAAGACTTTCGTAGAACGTTTCCTGCGCGCGCACGGTGGCACAAATCACCCATAAAGTGCACGAAACTTCGTGCGCGAGCGCCGCGGTAAGAAGCGGTTGGGCGGCCTCTGTGACGTGAGAGAAGCGAACCGGCCAGGCCTTCGCGGCGACGGCGCGCAGCTGTCGTGCGATCGGTTTAGCCTGCGCAACCCGAAGCAGCAAAGGCGCGGTAGGGTTTGGCACCGGCAACGCTTCGCCGGTTTGCTCCGGAGTTCAATCGGCTGCTCTCGAAAGCGCGGAGGCGGTGTCGGCTAAAAATCGCGGCCAATCGCGTTGGCGACCGCACGCATTCGCGGCACCAGCTTGACCAAAGCCGCAGGCAGGAGGGCTTGTTCGCCATCGCTCTTCGCGAGGTCAGGCGCGGGGTGTACCTCGAGCATGATGGCATCGGCGCCGGCAGCGATCGCGGCCAACGACATTTGCGGAATGAAAGCGCTCAGGCCGACTGCGTGAGTGGGATCGACCACGACCGGAAGATGAGTCTTGGCCTTTAAAATCGGGACGGCGCTCAAGTCCAGCGTGAAACGGGTGCCGATTTCGAAGGTGCGGATGCCACGCTCGCAGAGGAGGACGTTCATGTTGCCCTCACTCAAAATATATTCGGCACTCATGATGAACTCGCTCACGGTGGCGCTGAAGCCGCGTTTCAGGAGCACTGGCAAATGGCTCTTACCGACTTCCTTGAGCAGGGAAAAATTGTGCATGTTGCGTGCACCGATTTGCAGACAATCGGCATACCTCTCGATTAACGGGAGATCGCGCGCGTCCATAATTTCCGTGATCACGGGAAGGCCGGTTTCGTTCCGCGCCTCGGCGAGAAAGCGGAGGCCTTCTTCCTCTAAACCTTGGAAGCTGTAGGGCGAAGTGCGGGGTTTAAAAGCGCCGCCGCGTAAAATACTGGCCCCAGCATCCTGCACGATGCGGGCGATCGAAAGGATCTGCTCACGGCTTTCCACGGAACACGGTCCACAGATAAGGGCGATGGCGGCGTCGCGACCAATACTGACCCCGCAAATCTCGACTTTGGATGCAGTTCCACGGGACTCGGCGCAGGCTAGCTTGTAGGCATTCCTAGCGGGGACAACGGCCTCGACTCCGGGCAGGGAATCGAACGAATGGTCGAGCGCCAATCCTTCTGGCCCGACGACCCCGACAACAACGCGCGAGGCATCCCGACTGACCTGCGCTTCGAGACCGATCTCCTCTACTCGCGCCACGATCTGCTCGATCTCCTCCTCGGTGGCAGTGGGGCGGGTGATGATTATCATGAGTCCCAGAAGCGGGAACTGGAGAATGCTACGCGAAAATCGGAAGCGCAAGCCCCGAGGCTGCGCGCGGGAAAAAGGGCATGGCCGCGCACACGACCGGATTTGGCCTGATCAATTCGTGACTGAGACGGGCGTTCCGCTTTGGACGGCGTTAAAGAAATTCTCCGCCATGAATTCCGGCATCCGAATGCACCCGTGCGATGCCGGATAGCCCGGCAAATAGCCGGCATGCATTCCAACGCCCCCGGTAATGCGCATGAAATAGGGCATCGGCGCGCCCTTGAAGTGCGTACCCGGCGGCTTCGGATCCTTATTCACGCTCACGTTCGGCACCACGACATTGCCGGCATCGTCGACGTAATCACCATAAAGATTCGAAGCGTGATCCTTATCTTTCTGCACAATTTTATACGAGCCCGTAGGAGTGTTGAGGCCCTCGCGGCCGGTGGAAAGCTGCGAGACGCCGACGAGCTTACCCCCCTTGTAAAAATAGGCGCGCTGCTCGGAAATATTGATTTTGACAGTGGGCTTGCCGGGAACGCCATCGCCGTCCCAATAAGAGACGGAGTCCTGCGGAGCGGAGGAGGCGACGGAGCCCTGGCCATAAACACCGCCGAGATATTGGTTGGACCCCATGCGCGGATCCTCGTCGCAGGCTACAAGAGTGCAGATCGCGAGGGCGCCGACGAGGGTTTTTAAAAGACGAGGCGAGAGGCTAGGCATAGGACAAAAAAATCGAGTCGAATCTTTTAACCCCGAGGCGGACAAAGTCAAGGGAGGCGGTCGTGGCGCCCCCGTCTACGTTTTCGCGGCCGGGGTCGGCTTGAATTCTGCTGGCAATGAGCCACAGTGGCCGTCTCCCAGGCCGGCGCTCCTCCCTATGCCCACTTACGAATACGCATGCGAGAAATGCGGGAAGAACTTCGACGTTTTCCAATCGATGCGCGATACGGCATTTCAAGAATGTCCAAAAGACCATTGCCAGCGGAAGCGCTGGGGCCACGGGAAGGTGAAGCGACTGCTTGGCACCGGCGCGGGACTGATTTTCAAAGGCTCCGGCTTCTACATCACGGATTACCGCAGCAATAATTACAAGGAGGGTGCGAAGAAAGAGGCGCCGGCGCCCGCTTCCACCGGTAGCGAGAAATCTCCCAGCGGGATCGGTGAAAAAGGAAGCACCGCCGCTACTCCGGCGACGCCTGCAACGAAGCCGAAGGCGGCAAAAGAAGGATGAAATTAATTTGCCCCGAGTGCCGGCACGAAAACGAGCCCGAGCGTATTTATTGTCATGATTGCGGGGCGCGCCTCGATCGATCGGCGATCGCGCAGGCAAAACCCAAAGAAGAGCCTCCGCAGGAAACGCAGCGCCGGCTGCGTTCCATCCTAAAGCCGAAAGGCCTAATCATGCGGCAGCGGTTGCTGCAAGGACTCAAAGTTATCCTCGGCGCCATGCTCCTCGCGGCGGTGGTGCAGATGTTGCGCGCGCCGGACCTGCCGGAAAATCCGGATTCCAGCGCGGAAATGCCGAGCCAGATCAACTTGGAATTAGAAGACGCCGCGATGGCCCCACCGGGCGGACCGCCGCTGCGTTATACCCAAGACCAGGTCAACGCCTATTTCGCCTACCGCCTCAAGACCAAACGGAAAGCGCTAAGCGACTATCTCCAGTTCGAGCGAGGCGTGATTGAATTCGATGACAAGTTCGCCCGTTTTACGGTGGAACGTTCCCTGCTGGGCATTTCGATTTTCACCAGCGCAAGGTTCACTGCGCAGATCCAGGCTGGGACCATCTCGGTGCAAGTGCTTGGCGGCAAAATCGGCCGGCTTCCGCTTCATCCGAAGTTGATGGCATATACCGGAGTATTTTTCTCCGATGTGCGTTCCGCGCTCGATCGCGAGTGCAAGTCCATCTCGAAAATGGGTGGGATCGAGTTCCAACCCAAGACGGTAATCTTGGCGCGGAAAGCGGCGCAACTGCCGTGACCTGCTGACCGACGCGGGCTCGCGCCGGGTCCGCATTATCTAGCCCAGGCCCATTGTGTCGAGAAGGGTCGCGGTGATGCGACCGTTCACCGGAAGCCTGTTGGCCCGTTCGTAGGCCCGAATCGCGCGCCGCGTCTCGTTCCCGAAAACGCCGTCGACCGCGCCCCGATAGTAGCCCGCGCTTGCTAACTGCTGCTGAACGTCGACGACCACGGAACCACTCCGCCTCGCATAGCGGTCATTGTTGTTTCCGAAATAGAACGATGCATTCCCATACCCATATGGATAATAACCGAATGGGTAATAGCCAAAAGAATCGTAGGCGTAGTACGGATAGAAACCGCGCCGATGATACCAGTGATGATTTCCCCAATGCTCGTGTCCGCGGCCCGAGCGAAAATTCGCGGCCCGGCCCGAGCCGAGTCCTGCGGTGTGGAATCCAGCTCCGACGTGCGAGCCAGATGCGCCGCGGGATCCGCGCTGGGCGAGGGCGACAGGGGCCGCGGCAAGCGTGAGCGCGACGCTGGTGGTGACGATAGATCTGTTCCAGTTCATTAGTTTTTTCCTTCACTAGATTATACACCTGGCGAGGGAAAAAGTTGCGCCTGTTTCAAGGGCGGCCGTTTCTTGCTGGCGAAAAGAGCCAGCCGGACGTTACGCTGTAGCCGCCTCATGAACCGCTTCCACCATGTCTTTTTCGGGGCGGCGTTTCTGGCCTTTACCCTCCAGCCGGCGCGGGCCTCCGCACCAGAACGGAGTGTGAGCAGCTCGCGCCAATTTGTCGTTTATGGAGACGATATTCGATTGCGCGGCGCGATCTGCGATTTAGCGGAACGCACGAAAAATGACACGCTTCAGCTTCTCGGCGCCCGCGACGATTGGAAGACGCCGATTGTGGTTGATGCCCGGGCGGCTGTGGCAGGGCGCTCGGGGGCGCCCGTGGCGGAATTGCGAGTGAATCAAACTGGAGCGGGTCTCAAGTTCCAACTCGAACTCCGCCTGCGCGCGGAGCCGGAAGCGCCTGAGATCGAGCGCGAAGTCGAGCGCGCCGTGCTCTTGGAAATGATGTATCGTTCGCGACCGGATCTTCCGGCCGGGTCCAGCTATGTGGATCCGCCGGATTGGTTGATCGAGGGGTTGCTCGCGCTTTCCCCGTCGAAGGATGCAACTCCGCTCGCGCAATCGCTCAAGACGGCCTTGGCCGGGCGGTTGATCACATTCGAGGAATTTCTGCGGCAGAAGCGCGCGCTGCTGGATTCGCCATCGCAGGTTCTCTATCGCGCCTATTCCGCCGCGCTCGTGGCGAGGCTGACCCAGGATTCGCCAACGCGTGTGCGCCTAAAGCAGTTTGTTCTCGACCTGAATCAGGCTTCGAATAATCCGATGGCGGATTTAGCGACACGCTTCCCGGAGTTGGGAACGGATCGCACGCAAATGGAGGAGCGTTGGCGGTCGGCGGTCACGACCTTGGCGAAGAGCGAAAGGTTTCGTCTTCTCACTTGCTCGGAAACGGAGCGACGCCTCGCAGAAATGCTGCGGATAAATGTGGTCGTTGCCAATGAATCCCACGTCTTCAGCCTGGAGGAAGCGTCTCGTTTCGTGCGCAACCCGGCGGCCCAGCCCGAGCTCCAGCGGATGACGATGGAATTGCTGCTGCTTTCGAGTCGCGCCCATCCGCTTTATCAACCGATCGTCGCGCAATACCAGCGCATCGCGGCCCGGCTCCTGCGCCGCAAGATTCCGAAGGCGCGCGAACTCGCGGAACTCCAAGCGACCCGAGAGGATCTGAATCGCCGGATGGAGAGCATCGCCGATTATATGAATTGGTTTGAAGCCACGCAGGCGCGCGCGACTAGTGGTGCATTCCGAAATTATCTGCGCGCAGCTGATGAAGCGCTGACGCCCGTCCCGCGTCGGCGCGATCCGATTTCGGTTTACCTCGACGCGCTCGAAACGCAGTTCTAGAAGGATGCCGATGCACGAACCACTTTCGAACGCGATTGACTATATCGAAATGCCTTCCCGCGACCTGGCCGCGACGAAAAAGTTCCTGGGCGCTCTGTTCGGCTGGACCTTTCAGGATTACGGACCCGAATACGCTGCTTTCGATGATGGACGGATGACGGGCGGCTTTTTTTTTGCGGAAGATAATTGGATGTCGGCTGCCGCCTGTCCGCTGGTGGTTTTTTATTCGGCGGAATTGGAAATGAGCCGCGCGGAGGTGGTGCGTCTCGGTGGAAAGATCACGCGCGATATTTTCAACTTTCCTGGCGGCCGCCGTTTCCAGTTTCAAGCGCCGGGCAGCGGGGAATTTGCGCTTTGGTCCGACAAATAGGCGCGCTGCCCGCGGGGTTGCCCGGTGGGTTGATGACGCGTATCCTAGCGCGCTGCTTTTAAAAAAGAGCGCAACCTCATCATGCAGAAAATTGGATTCGCTGAAGCCCTCGATGCCATCGTGGCCACTGATCCGCGTTACAGCCGTGACGCCTACGTTTTTCTCCGTGATGCGCTCGATTACACGACGAAGCAGCAGAAGAAAATAAAGGGCGGGCCGGTGCGACACGTCGCGGGGCCGGAACTGTTGCAAGGCGTGCGCCTGTACGCGCTCAAGGAATTCGGGCCCATGGTCGTGACCGTGCTTTCCTATTGGGGAATCCGTTGCTGCGAAGACATCGGGCACATGGTTTTCAATCTCATTGGCGCCGGAATCTTTGGGAAGACGGAGGAAGATTCGATCGAGGATTTCAAGAGCGTTTACGATTTCGAAGAGGCCTTCGTGAAACCGTTTCTCCCCGAGAAGCGGACCATGAAAAAGATGCCGGTTGCCTTGCCCGCGCCCAAGGCGCCGTAGAATTTTTCGGGGCCTTGCAACCGGGCGCCGCTTCTTCGTTCATGCTCACGACTGCCAATCTTCAAGCCACCACCGCCGGAAGCGCGCCTGCGATCAGCTTTCCGCCCACGTCTGCGGTGAAATGGGTGCTGCCGAATGGTCTCACCATTATCGTGCAGGAAGATCACAGCGCGCCCGTGGCGAGCGTGCAAGCCTGGTGTGCCACAGGGAGCATCAGCGAAGACGTTCACCTCGGGGCCGGGCTCTCGCATCTCCTCGAGCATATGTTGTTCAAGGGAACCACGACTCGCCCGGCGAACGCAATCGCGCAGGCCGTGCAAGATGTCGGCGGCTATATTAATGCCTACACCTCTTTCGATCGCACGGTTTACTGGATCGATGCGCCGAAGGCGGGCGTGAGCGCGGCGCTGGAGATTCTCACCGACGCGATGATGAACTCGACCCTCCCGCCGGAGGAATACGCGAAGGAGCAGGAAGTGATCCGGCGCGAGTTTGCCATGGGTTTCGACGATCCGGATCGCGTCTCCGGGCAGCTCCTTTTCGCGACCGCGTACCAGCGCCATCCCTACCGGCTTCCGGTGATCGGGCTGCTCGATGTTTTTAACCAGCTCACGCAAGAGCAGGTGATGCAGTACTATAAAGCGCGCTACGTCCCGAATAATCTCACCTTCGTCGTGGTCGGCGATGTCGATGCGCAGCAAGTGCAGAGTCAATTGGCGGAGCTCTTCAAGGATTATCCGGCAAAATCGCTGCGCCCGCTCTACCTCCCGCCGGAACCTCCGCAGTTAGGTCTGCGCGAGGCGCACCAGGAATTTGCCACGGAGCTGACGCGATTATCGCTGGCCTGGCATATCCCAGAAGTGACTCATCCGGACGTGCCGGCGCTTGATTTATTGGCGACGATTTTGGGCGATGGCCGGAGTTCGCGCCTCTACCGACAAGTGCGGGAGGAGGCGGAACTCGCCTTTGGGATTGCCGCTTTTTCCTACACGCCGGGTGAACCGGGATTGTTCGGGATTGATGCCACGATCGAACCGGAAAAGCGCGAGGCGACGCGGGCGCTGATCCAGAAAATAGTCGACGAGATTAAAGAGAATGGCGCAACCAGTGAGGAACTGGCGAAGGCGAAAAAGATTTCGCTCAGCCATCATCTCGGCTCGCTCACGACTATGCGCGGAGTGGCCTCCGATCTCGGTTCCAATTGGCTGCTGACGCGGAATCTGAATTTCACCCGCGAGTATCTCGAAGCGACACAACGTTTAACGACGGAAGATATTCGGCGCGTAGCCCAGACCTATCTCACGACGTCGAACCTGTCGGTTGTTTCTCTCAATCCGCAGGGCGCGCTTGTCGCCGGCGTCGCGGCTCCCGAGGCGGCGACCGCGGGGCCGATTCAAAAGATGGAGCTTTCGAACGGCTTGCGTTTGCTCGTGCGCGAGGATTCGCGACTCCCGCTGGTGTCGATGACGGCGATGTTTCGCGGCGGCTTGCTCGCGGAAACCGCGGCCACGAACGGGATCACGCGCTTGATGTCAAAGGTGCTTCTGAAAGGCACGACCTCGCGCACAGCGGAACAAATAGCCGACACCATCGAGGCGGTGGGCGGAAGCATCGGGAGCGATGCCGGGAATAACAGTTTCAACATCTCGCTCGAAGTGACGCAACCGGATCTCCGCATGGGCGGCGAGTTACTCGCGGACATTCTCTTGAATGCGACCATGCCCGAGGCGGCCGTGGCGCGCGAAAAGGAAGTGATGTTGGCCTCGATCAAAGAAGAAGACGAGCATCTCACTTCGGTGGCGCGCAATATTTTGCGGGAAGCGCTCTTTGCCGGGCATCCCTATGGTCTGCGCGGTAAAGGTTCGGCGACGGCCATTCCGCAAATGACGCAGAAGGATTTGCTCGCGTTTCGCGATCGGTATCTCGTCGGCAAAAATGGAGTCCTCTCCGTCTTCGGAAATGTGAAAGCGGCAGACGTGCGCCAGCTTTTCGAACAGACCCTCGCCACCATGCGACCCGGCGAATTGGCTTTAGCCGACGCCAAACCCAACCGCCCGATCACCAAAACGGTCGAGGTCGAGAGCGTGCAGGAGAAAGCGCAGGGCGTGTTGATGGTGGGGTTTCGGGGCGCGGACATGGCGAGCGAGGACCGTTCCGCGCTTGAGTTAATCGATGAGGCCAGCAGCGATTTGGGCTCACGTTTTTTCATCCGGATTCGCGAGCAAATGGGACTCGCGTATTACGTCGGCTCGAATCAAATGCTCGGCTTGGTCCCTGGGATGTTCACTTTTTATCTTGGGACCGATCCGCAAAAACTGGGCCCGGTAAAAACGGCGCTGTTGGACGAAATCCGAAAGCTGGCCGCAGAAGGCCTAACCGAACTGGAACTGGCGCGCGCGAAGAAAAAGCTCATCGGCCAGCAGCAGATTACGAATCAGAGCAACGATGCGTTTGGCTACATCACGGGGCTGGACGAGCTTTACGGTCTCGGGTTCGATCACTATCAGAACCTGGAGCGCGAGATCGAGGCCGTGACCGTGAGTGAAGTGCGGCGGGTCGCGAAGAAATATTTTCAAGAACAACCCTGCGTCATCGCGACGGTGAGACCCGTGGCGGAATCCGCAATTGCGAAAGAGGAATAACCATGGCCGAGATCCAAACCAACACCCAAAACGGCGAACTCACGCATCGTTTCATCGAGTTCGTCATGATGCAGGCGCAGAACGCGGCGCTCTTTCTCGGGCAAATTCCCAACCCGCAAACCGGAGAGGCGGAAGTGAATCTCGATTTCGCGAAGATGTTTATCGATCAACTGGCGATGATCCAGGAGAAGACCCGCGGCAATCTCAGCGGCGAGGAAATCACCGTGCTGCGGAACACGCTTTCGAATTTGCAGCTCGCGTTCGTGGAAGCGTCGCGTGGCACCCCGACGTTGGAGAAAGAGGCAAGCGTCGCGGCGGATGCGCCAGAAGTTTCCGCGCCGGTCGCCGGTGCGGCGGAGGGGAAAATGGAAGCCCCAGCGGATTCAGTTGCGACGGATGGCGAGTCGCGCAAGAAATTCACCAAGAGCTACGGCGCTTGATTCTGTGGCGAGGGAGCTGGGCCTGTTCGCGGGCGGGTGGGAGACTGGAAGAAAACGCGGCCTAATCGCTGCTCTCGCACGTATTTGAGTCGTGCCTACTTCGACCGCCCGGGAAAAGAAGAAAATCGCAGAGCTCGAACCCGTCACCGACCCCGAAGAGGCGGCCGAGGAAGCTGGGCTACGCTATGTCAGCGACGATCAACCAGGCTACACCCGCAAGAAGAAGGGCAATGGCTTCGAGTATTTTGATACCGCGGGAAAACGGATCACCGATGAAAAGCGCGTCCTGCGGTTAAATCGGCTCGCGATTCCACCGGCCTACGATGACGTCTGGATTTGCCCGAACGCCAATGGCCATCTGCAAGCGACCGGGCGGGATGCGCGCGGACGGAAGCAGTATCGCTATCACGAAAAATGGCGGGAAGCACGGGACGAGACGAAGTACGACCGAATGGTGATTTTCGGTGCGGCATTGCCGAAAATTCGCAAGCGGGTCGCGATGGATTTGGCCCGACCCGGCCTACCGAAAGAGAAAGTCTTGGCCACGATCGTTTCGATTATGGAAAGGACCTTCATCCGTGTCGGTAACGAGGAATATGCGCGCGAGAATAATTCCTATGGGCTGACGACGATGCGCAATCGGCACGTCGCGGTGAATGGGACGAAAGTCCGTTTCAAGTTTCGCGGAAAGAGCGGAGTGGAGCATTCCGTCCAAATCGCGGATCGCCGGCTCAGCCGCATCGTCAAAAAAGTGCAGGATTTGCCGGGCCAGGAGCTCTTCGGCTATCTCGATGCCGAGGGCGAAGTGGGGCAGATCAAATCGCAGGATGTGAATGATTATCTCCAGGAAATCACCGGAGAAAATTTCACTGCGAAGGACTTTCGAACCTGGGCCGGAACGGTGCTAGCGGCGGTAGCGTTGGATGCGGTCGAACCTTCGAAGACCAAGAAAGAAACGAAAGCCAACGTCAAAAACGCGATCGCCGCGGTCGCGAAAATTTTGGGGAATACGCCGACAGTTTGTCGGAAGTGCTACGTCCACCCAGCGGTGTTGGAGAATTATCTTTCCGGGGAGATGATCGACGGCCTGCGGCGCAAGACAGAAGAAGCGCTCGCGCGGAACCTTCCTGATTTACGCTCCGTCGAGGCTGCGGTGATGACTTTCTTGCAGGCTCGCCTAACAACAGCTTAATCGAGCGCGAGGCCGCCGCGGATCGAGTGTCGGCTATTTTATTCTCCGGAATAAATGACGCCGCGACGCGGTCGCGGGGTCGGGCTCGGCG